>JAESQG010000084.1 GCA_016765265.1 Pseudomonadales bacterium
AGAGATCAAAGCGCTCGGCGATGTGGTCAGAAAATACAATCGTACTTGGCAAGCGACTCCAGACCCGGAGAACATNGGCAAAACAATCAAGACNTTTTTTATGAGCGGTGCGCGTGGCGAGGACAAGCCCTTGCGCATGACTGCCACAGCGGCCATGGATCTTAGCGCCAACCAACGCGGTGCGGATGGTTTGCTAAGACTGAGTAAAATTATTAACTCCAAGTTCTTTCGGGGAGATTTTACTTTTCAAACACTATCCGCCCCATTCAAAGTATTTGCTGATGGCGTGACTACTCCTCTGCTGGAAGAAAANGAGGCATTTAGAGAACTTAATGCTTTAGATGTAGGCGACGCAGAGGGACGGCAACAACTATTATGCGATCCGGCTTATCAGCTGCGTTTTAGGCAGGCCTGGCGCAGTGGCAAAGAGGGATTTAACCTGCCCCACTTATTGCGAAAATTACATATAGAACCCACTACCTTTGGCCGCAATCTCGATGAAATGTTTATTGATACTTGTAAAATCGAGGCGTGGGCTCAAGAAAAAATGTCAGATATTTTTGATAGGGTATTGGCGTTTCAAGGCGGCGATGCAGGTAGCGTAAAAGATGCAGNAGAAGCCGAAGAATTTAAGTTGTTCCCNGCGATAAAAGATGATGCGGATTTTATGTTGCACATGCTACGTCAGTACGANAAAGGCTTNCGTTGGTATACCACTACGGCAAACGAACGTCCTGAGGTANTGAAAAAACTATTATTCCACGAGCAAACCATACCGGGTTTTAATGACAGCGGAGCCCATTTAACAAACATGGCGTTCTTNGATGGTAATTTACGGACTCTTAAGTTTGCCGCCCTAGATTCTATTGAATTAGTTGCGNATGCTGTTAAACGCCTCACCTCAGANCCTGCTAANTTATTTGGTTTAGATGTNGGCACCTTAGANATCGGGTCGCANGCTGATCTNACCCTTATTAATCCAGAAGCACTGCGCGTTTATGATCCTGAGCGCAACACCACCATTCAATATAGAGAATGCTTTGATCACCCACANATGGTGAATCGTTCTGACGGTGTGGTAGATCTAGTGGTGATTAATGGAAATATCGCTTGGCTCGATACTGATTTTACTGAAGAGTTTGGTCAGCATCCCTTTGGCAGCGTGTTACGCAGCACCTATTGTGTTTTTAACGGCTAAATGAANGATCCGTTAGTNGTAGTTTCCGAATTCGACGCTAGGCTCCNTTCTGCAAATTCAGTACACTACAATTTCAGTACATTGNAAATTCAGTGCATTGCAAATTTAATACGCTACAAATTGAATAACCGGCACACGAGTTTTTCTTGTTGGTGTTTATATTAATGTTTATATCGGTGTTTATATTAGTGGCGCAATTCGAGTTTATAGAGGCGTTATAATGTTATACCCTATAAGGGGACTAAGGAAATGTGTAGTGTCCTGTCTAGCGATGTTATGCCTATTAATGCTAGAGGCAGGGTCTGTTGTCGCCACTGCCGAGGCATCGGCGTTGTCAGAAGCTGAGAAATTAAAGGTGATCGAGATTAGGGGCGATGATATTAAATCTTGGTTGAGGGAGTCTGTGGGTAGTTATTCCGTCAGTGCTGTTGTGAATAATCGTCTGGTACCCATCCCTTTCCAGTTTGATGAGTATGATGTAAATGGTCTGGTTTATTTTGAAGAATCAGAATCTGAAATTGATGGGATGGTCAATCTGATTGATGTAGCAGATCGGTTGTTGTTTATGTACGTGGATGCGGGGCCGCGTAAATCGGATAGTATGAGGGCAGGTGGAGAAATAATCNNTGAGATTGAATACACCACTGAAAGCNGAGAAAAGCGGTATGTNTATGTGGTGAAAAATAGTCGGCTTAAATCTGAGGATGTTTATGTNCGGTATGCCGCTGCCTTAGGTCGAGTAGAGACTGATGACTATATATTGACGATGAGCAAGAAAAACGCGCTCAACTGGGATAAATTTTCCTATTTCAAGTTTAGCGGGACTCAGGAATCACCTATCGACACTATGAAAATTAGNATGCGAGGNGGATTGGTAGTCCCGTTCCCTAGGGTGACGCTGAATAATAAGAATTTTGTTGCCAAGCCATACGCTGAAAAAGTGGGGGCTATTAGGGCTGTCACACAAATGAAAACAAAAATATATATCTTTAAAATACCGGTTATCTCTTTTGATATACAGGCCCATTTCTACAAAAACCGAATTAATTATATTGCTAGGGTACAAATGAAATGGTGGCAGCGGGCGGCTTTATGGGAGCCCAAGCTCACGATTTCACTCGACGGTAATGACCTGCAGGGCTTGGTGATAGAGTCATCCATTACGCCAGGAATGGTAGCGATAGTGGACGGCATAGAGTCCAGTGATGAGGTGGCCATGCGCAGGGGCTTGTTTGGTGAAGGGCCGAAGTGGATTTGGGCAAGAACGGGCGAGAACTTGGATTTATTTGCAGAGTTCAATTTTATAGACGGTGAGTTACCGCTTAGTTTTTATTTTTTTGATGATAGGAAAAAAAGAGATCGACCTGAAAGGTTTGTTGGGCAAAGCCCTAATATAGGTTATCAAATTGAGAGAATTCCAAGAAAGGGGTTTATTGGCCTAGACGTTGGTTTTTATATGAGTGATAACTTGAGAGAGGGTTCAGGAGAGGCTCTTTATAGTAGCCTAACATCAAGACCGAATATGTTAGTAAGGGAGCTATAGGTGAAATTTCAACGATAGTCCTAGAGGCAGTAAGTAGAGAGAGNCAGAAAAGTAGNGAGAGNCAGAAAAGAAGGGTTAGGAATAAAAGNTTAGGCAGAAGAAAGGCAGTTAGAAGCTGCCTTTCTTTTTTCTNGAGGAGTGTAAATCTTAAAGTGAACTNACTTCAAAATTTTTCAGATCGTTAGAAAAAGCATGCTGTGTGTCGAACCACAGNTGTCTGATTTCTACAGAGACATTGTCTTCAGGGATAATGCGGTCATTTACTATACCCATGCCGATGCGCATGAAAATATTATCTAAACCAACAAAGCTGACATCGGATTGTACAGTGGCGACTCTCTCGTCAGTGGCTTGATTGAAAACCGAATTTACCATGATACCCTTGCCGTTTTCACCTTCAAATATAACCGCAAGAAAGGCTGACATTATCTTTTCTAAATTGCTCGGCATCATTATGTCAATAAAAGAGGTAGGTAAAATACCCAAAGCCCTTCCCGAAATTTCTAACTTAGGCATTTCATTNACTTGAACATCAATGTTTGCCCCTTTTTCCTGAGTGGTATAGTCTATTTTGGTTCTAATATTAGTCATGTTTGCTTTTACGCCTAATATCTGCAACTCAGCATTAGCAACAGCGACAAAGTTCCATGGCTCTCCTGGTTTTTTGTTGGGTACTGTAAGTGCTATCCCGCCCCGATGGTTTTGAGGAAGAATCTGTCCATCTTTGACGTAAGCTTCAATATCGATCGTCAAGGTTTTGCTGTCGATTTCAGCGCGAATATAGCGCCCTTCATCGGCATTCAAATCCACTTTAACGTTAAACAANGGGCCGATTTTTCTCAGGAACTTGGCTAATTTAGGATAAATTAATTTCATTTTTTGAGGTTGGATGGAAAGCGATGTTTGTAGTTGTTTATAAGGTTTATCGACTATATCAATAACTACAACATCCTCTACTTTGGCCACTTTGGATAGAAGCTCCCACATATTGGGGAAAGAGGCCCACAAGGGGGCGATTATAGCGATGTCTTTCGAATCAAGATGCTTGTTCATCGCCTTNACTTTGTCGCGATAGATAGCGGCTTGATCGAATGAACTCTTATCGCTGGTAAACCGCGAATCGCCATCCACGACTATCTTAATNGTCTCTTTGGTGGCTTTTCTAATGGCTGTCCAGTCTGCGCTACCTAAGCCCACGTTGATATCGGATTCTATTAGAAAGCTGACTCCGAAAATTTTGTTTTCAATTTCCTTAGCGCGAATTTCAACGCTGAAGTCGCCAAGATCTTGCGGCGTGCCTTGAGCGTTTCTAGCATTGACCGCGGAGGGGGTGGGTCCGTATTTATATACGTCATTATCTAAATGGCCAACCACGGAGAGCTTTCTCCATTCGCCATCTTCCTCGGGCAATATTTTGTGAAAACGTTTTAGGTTAAAATGCTCGAAGGAGGCCCAGAGATCGTTAATAAATNTATGGGTTTGTTCGTGAAAATCAGAATTTTTGAGCATAGTTTGCTGGAGTTGCTGCATTTTACGTAGTCTGTCCACGCCCGCGCTTTTATCGCCATTGCCGGCAAATTCGATGGATGGTTTCCAGCTTCTTTCCAAAATCTTTGGCAGGGCTAACGCGTCTGGTTCTACCGTGGCATTTCTCTTGGCCTGTTGCTCCGCCCAGCTAGATTCACTAAATTGTTCTGCCCAGGAAACGGCTTGTAAGGGAAAGGTGCTTAATAGGGCGATAATACCGACAATGGTTGAAAGTAGTCGTGCTGTCTTCGCGGTGAACATAGGGCCATCCTTTGCTGATTAATGTCTAGTGAGTCAATTATATGAAAATTGATTATTGATTGTTATGGTCAGTTAAGGCCTATTGGTTTTTTTTAGCTTCACTTTGGCTTCACTTTGGCTTCACTTTGGCCCCACTAGGAACACCGTAATCTGTTTTTGCTGATCAAGCAACACGCATCTTCTCCTAAACCCTATAGTCTATATGTAGTGCTTAATAAGTAGTCTGCATACTATATGTAGTGTTTTACCTTGAAAAAAAGAAATTCATCTAATACTCTTATGTCTGCATCAATTAAGTTAGCTGATGTGACCATTTTTAATTCCACTTAAAACATTGGATAAAAAGTATGCCATTGGAACAAGCTGTTAAACCTTCATCAAAGCAAGTATCAAGGAACGATCTTCAAGATGAGTCTCCTCAGATTGGGTCGGTAGTGCCATTACAATCAACTTCAATGGAGGTCTGGCAACAAAAATATTGTCTTAAAAATAGTCAGGGTGTGGCGGTGGATTCGGGTATTGAAGCGAGCCTAGAGCGCGTAGCGCGGGCCTTGGCGGATGTAGAGGTGGAGTCCGAGAAGCGAGACCAATGGTACCCCAGATTTTTATGGGCCTTGAANAACGGTGCGATACCTGCTGGTAGAATATTATCCAATGCCGGTGCTGGAGAGTATAAATCCGATACATCAACTATTAACTGTACTGTGTCAGGTACGGTTCGAGACTCCATGTCCGATATCCTTGAGAAAAACTTGCAAGCGGGTCTTACTCTTAAATCCGGTTGCGGTATTGGTTACGAGTTTTCCACACTCAGACCTAAGGGTGCGCATGTATCCGGAGCGGGTGCTAAAACATCAGGCCCACTGTCTTTTATGGATATCTTTGATAAGACGTGTTTCACGGTGTCTTCAGCGGGGGGGCGTCGTGGTGCGCAGATGGCGACCTTCGATATATCTCATCCAGATGTTTATGATTTCATCAAAGCGAAAGCGCAGGATGGTTGTTTGCGGCAATTCAACCTTTCTTTGTTAATTAGTGATGAGTTTATTGAAGCTGTTTTGCAAGATAAAGAATGGGCTTTAGTTTTTCCCATGAAGGAGGGTGGAGAAGAGGCTAACACCTTAGATCTTAATGACCCGAAGCAGGTTATTTGGCGATCATGGCCCAGTGATGACGGCTATATCATCAATAAAAAAGGGATGACGGCTTGTAGAGTTTACCGATGGGTTAGTGCGCGGGACCTGTGGCAATGCATTATGGAGTCTACCTATAATTTTGCCGAACCCGGATTTATTTTGATTGACCGCGTTAATGAGATGAACAACAACTGGTTTTGTGAATCCATACGGGCGACCAATCCCTGTGGTGAACAACCACTGCCAGCTTATGGCAGTTGTCTATTGGGCTCCGTTAACCTGACTCATTTCGTCGAGCATCCCTTTACACCGGAGGCACGCTTTAACTGGGAACAGTACAGAGAGGTGGTGTCGGTGTTTACCCGCATGTTAGATAATGTGGTTGAGATAAATGGATTGCCGTTAGAGCAGCAGAAAAGAGAGCTGTTTAGCAAGCGACGCCATGGTATGGGATTTCTAGGATTAGGTTCTACGGTTGCTATGTTACAAATGCGTTATGGCGACGAGAAGTCCGTTTCTTTTACGGATAAGGTCGCGAAAGAGTTGGCATTGGCGGGTTGGCGTACCGGTGTTGAATTGGCGAAGGAAAAGGGGGCAGCTCCGGTTCTAGAGCAGAAGTTTAAAGTCACTCAAGCTATGTTGCGTCAGCGGCCCGAAATGCTAGAGCAGGGTTACAAGGCCGGTGACAGAGTGCTGGGTAAAGTGTTGCATGCGCGGTTTAGTCGCTATATGCAGCGTGTGGCGGAACAGGATTCAGAGCTTGTTGATCAAATTGAGAAATACGGCTGCCGTTTTACACATCATTCGTCTATCGCACCTACGGGTACCATCTCATTAACCTTGGCGAATAATGCCAGTAATGGAATAGAGCCCAGTTTTGCGCATCTTTATTCCCGCAATATCATTAAGGAAGGGCGTAAAACTAAAGAGAAAGTTGACGTTTTATCTTATGAGTTGTTGGCCTATCGTCATTGGATTGATGCCGACGCGGCTCCGGGAGAAGGATTACCCGAATACTTTGTGACAACTGATGAGGTGACGCCGGAGCAACATCTGGATGTTCAGGCCGCGGCGCAGCGATGGGTTGATTCCTCCATTT
>JAESQG010000085.1 GCA_016765265.1 Pseudomonadales bacterium
AAAATACATTAATATGAAGGCTTCAGGCACGGTATTTCCTACAGAGAGGGTGCCGTGATTACGTAGTATCATTAGGTCTTTTTCACCCAGATCATTCACCAGTCTTTCTCTTTCTTCTAGGTCAACCGCAACACCTTCATAGTCATGGTAAGTGACTTTCGAGCGCACGAGCATCGCGGTTTGAGTTAATGGAAGTAATCCCTTGGCTTGGGCAGAAACTGCCATGCCGGCACTCGTATGTAGATGCATGACAGCACCCGCTTCTGGGCGGGCCATATGAACGGCGCTATGAATGGTAAAACCGGCGGGGTTAACGCCATATTCACTATCGTCGAGGATGTTGGATTCTTCGTCTATTTTTACCAGGGATGAGGCAGTGATTTCGCTGAACATCATGCCATAGGGATTGATCAGAAAATGGTGATCAGGTCCTGGAACGCGCGCTGATAGGTGGGTGAATATTAAGTCGTCCCAGCCATAATGGGCCACGAGTCGATAGCATGCAGCTAGATCAACACGGACTTGCCATTCTGGATCGGACATTGATTCTGGTTTAGATGCTGATGTCGTAGCATTCTCAGCAGGTATAGCTGTGGGGAATTTTAGCTCGGCCATGATATGTGTCCTTTTTAGAGGGGGGATGTACTCATAACGATGTGTGTACTAAAAACGATTGTAATGGCGCGAATTTGAATTTTCAATGTAAGGTTGATTTACCTAGAGCAGCACAATGATGTAATACTCTTTTAAGATGGCTCATTAGTGTTATAACATTGTGTCACTAGGTAACAACTAATGCATCCAAAAGGGCGGGAATCATGACCAATAAAAAATACGATTTTGAAAATAAAGTAGTTTTAGACACAGGAGGTGGATCTGGGATAGGCCGGGCTACAGTGGTCAAGTTTGCTAATGAAGGTTCAAAGGTTGTCATTGCCGATCATAATAAAGAGTTAGGGCTAGAGGTTCTGGAATCCATAAAAGCAGAGGGCGGAGAAGGTCTATTTGTTCAGACGGATGTAAGTAAAACTGATCAGGTTCAGGCGCTTATAAACAAAACAGTTGAACACTATGGGAAATTAGATATCGGTGTCAACAATGCTGGGGTTGCGGGCGGCGGGTTTGCGGGCGCTGCAGATTATGAAGAAGAGGTTTGGCAGAGCGTTATCGATATTAATTTAACCGGCGTTTGGTTATGTATGAAATATGAGCTGCAACAAATGTTAAAACAGGGCAGTGGAGCCATCGTGAATATGGCGTCGATATTGGGTTTAGTGGGTGCAGAATCTCCGGCATATGTGGCAAGCAAGCACGGAGTAGTAGGATTGACCAAATCTGCTGCCCTAAGCTATGCGAAGCAGGGTATACGTATTAACGCAGTGTGTCCTGGTTATATCGATACGCCGTTACTACGTGCGGTTATGCCAGCTGAGTCTGAGATGGAGAAGCAGATCGTTGCCGCTCATCCAATCAATCGATTAGGGCAGCCAGAAGAGATTGCGGAAGCGGTGGCATGGCTATGCTCCGATGCTGCGTCGTTTGTGACAGGGCATGCGTTGCCTGTGGATGGGGGCTATGTGGCCCAGTAGAAGCTCACCGGGTAGAAAGAAAGATTATTGAGGCTTTGTTTGTTAACACCAGAACGGCACCTTTTATGGGTGCCGTTCTGGTATTTACTCTACCGCAGTAGTTAACTGATAGTAATTAACTGATAGCGATTAATCTAAAGCGATGACAGCATCGCCCATTAGTGTTTTAACACCGCCGTCTACCTCGGCACTGATTTCAACTTTAATTCGTTTTTCGCCATCAGCTTCGTATTTTTCTACCACTTTTCCTTTACAGGTTACCGTCGCATGTAGCGGAGTAATAGAGGTGAAACGCACACCATATTCNCGCATTTGNGTCTGNGGNACCCAGTTAGTNATTAATTGGGCAAGATAGGCCATGGATAACATNCCGTGGGCGAANACATCGGGCATACCTGATTTCTTAGCAAAATCGGAGTCGATGTGTATGGGGTTGTGGTCGCCGGAAGCGCCGCCATATAAAGCCAAGGTGGTACGTGATATAGGAGCACTAACGTGGTCCGGTAATTCGTCGCCAACGGCTACGGAATCGAATTTTAACTCTGACATATTATTCTCCTAGTTCCTGATCACAAGTGTGTTAGTCATGGTGCCAACGGATTTGCCGTGTTGGTTTACCGCTTGGGCTTCAGAAACAATAAACTGCAAAGCACCGCCCTTTTTGTCATAGGCATCGAGAACGACGGAGGTAAAGGTAATCTCGTCGCCTGCGTAGATAGGATCGCCGTAAGTAAAACGTTGCTCACCGTGCAATATTTTCCCAATATCAACCCCTAAGGTCGCGATAATTGAAGCTTCCTTGGACGGACAAAGTGAATCTAGACACATAAGAAAAGTGGGGGGTGCAGGAATTGCAGGATGACCAGCCGCTTTTGCTGCGTCTAAGTCCCGATAAATCTTATCTTTTGCGGCAGTGGCTTTGGCGAAAAACTGTAGCTGGCCTTGCTCTACAGTGATTGTTTTAGGTTGGGTCTCGCGACCGATAACGCTTTTTATATCTGNGTTTCCCATAGGAGAACATCCCGTATTGATTAGTTAGAAACTCAAAACCAGNTCAAAACATTGATCAAAAGTAAGAAGGGTAGNCTTCGNNATTCAGTGCNGTNTTGAGCAACACGCTTATCAAGTTTATTTACTGACGAGCCGCTAATATATTTACAACAGTGGCACAAGTCAAAGGCTTTGTTTTCAACTGATTTGGATCTAAATGTACGGGACATTGGCAGGTAAGGGTTAGAATTATATCTTCCAATTTTATGCCGCTATAAATCGGTGCTACCCCATCCAAATCTATTGAATTACAGATCTAACTCAAGATCGGAGCTAGGTCTCGTTGAGCATAGGAGTATCGCATCTCTTGTATTTAACTCCGCAATATTTTCATCCTCCTCAACTGCCCCTTTGGTTAATTTGACGCTACAGGCTTCGCAAACGCCATATCGGCATCCGAACGGAACGCTAATCCCGTTCTCCTCGGCTAAATCCAGCAATGAGCCCGAAGTAGGAGACCAGATGGCCTTCATGTTTGATCGAGTAAAATGAACCTCGTGGGCCACATCGTTTTGTGCTTGTCTGCCTAATGGTTTTGATTTCACAAAATATTCATAGTGAATATTTTTTTCGTCCACACCCCATTTCAGCAGTCCTTCATACATTGTTTCCATAAAGGCGTGGGTACCACATAAATAAAATTGGACGGAAGGAGTTTTAACAATATCCATTATATTCTGAGGTTTTAAGCGACCTTCTATTTGATAGTCTTCAGGATTTTGTTGATAGCTTTCAGGGTTTTCTTGATAGTCTTCAGGATCTTGATACACTTTGTTCGCTTGGCTGTGAGCGATGTGCATCGTAATATTGGGATGAGTGCCTAGTTTTAGTTGCGCTAATTTTTCTCTGAATAGTTGGGTGCTACTATTTTTAGTGCCGTGAATGAAATATATTGTATTGTCCAGTTTCTGATTTACCGCATGCTCTAAGATAGAATACAGAGGGGTGATCCCAATTCCCATACTGATTAAAGCGATGGGGTCAGTGCTGTTTGGCGGCAAGAAGAACTGGCCTAGGGGTCCTTTAACAAAAACCTGATGACCTTCCTCTACGTGGTCGAGAAGAAAATTTGACGCGAGCCCGTCGCAAACTTGCTCGTCAGCACTCGCATCAGTTGAGTGATCAGGGGCAGTTTCTCTCTTAACTGATATCCGATAACAACCCTCTTCTATATCGCCACTGGAAAGGGAATATGA
>JAESQG010000086.1 GCA_016765265.1 Pseudomonadales bacterium
CGCTCGATTAAACGCTTACCGCGTACCGGAGCCCGTTTCTCGCAAGATCCAATCCGCTGATAGCAAATCTTTTTTTGTGATGATGGCTTTATTTGCATAGGCGTGGGTGGGGGAACAAAAAACCATCAACTCATCATCGCACCAAGGAATAACATTCATATCTGGGTGCTGCCATTCCCCCTCTATTAGCCCAATATCCAATTCGAAATTTAGTACCTTCTGCGCAATCACTTCGGTATTCGCCACTTGTAAAACCACTCTATCACCTGGGAACTCGTCCATATAACGAGCCATAATCCCCACCGCTATGTAATTACCAATGGTTAGGGTGGCACCCACCTTAAGGTCACCACAGCCCAGTTGCTCAGTGAGCACTGCCTCTAGCTCTATAGCCTGCTGTATCAATGCCTCGGCTTTTGGTCTAACACCTCGACCAAAAGCATTCAATTGTANTTTTTTCCCNACNCGATCAAACAGTTGGATATCAAATTGCGACTCAAATTCACTCAGTGCGCTACTGGCCGCTGACTGTGACATGGATAAGTGATTGGCCGCTTTAGTAATATTCTCTTCATTAGCTGTGGCCAAAAACACTTCNAACTGCCTTAGACTGTATCTCATAGAACACCCTATAACTTGTCGATCTTGCAATTCACTATATTATCAATTCACTGTATTATCGATTTAATCGATTATACATATCTAATTAACCCATTTTACCAATATATTAACTTTACGATAAAGTATCTGCAATCACTTATTTGAAGGCGGATATCATGGCAAGTTTCATGAAAGAACAAGTCACCAGCGTCACTCACTGGAACGAAACCTTATTTAGTTTTAAAACCAGTCGTGATCCCTCCTTTCGNTTTAAGAATGGCCATTTCATTATGATGGGAATAGAGCTAGCAGGACGCCCGCTACTTCGAGCCTATAGTATTGCCAGCGCGAATTACGAAGAGGAGCTGGAATTCTTTAGCATTAAAGTGCCCGATGGACCGCTTACCTCCCAGCTGCAGAAAATTAAAATTGGTGACGAGATACTATTAAGCAAAAAACCCACTGGGACTTTATTACAAGAAAATTTGCTNCCCGGTAAAAACTTATACCTACTCAGTACTGGTACAGGCTTGGCTCCCTTTATCAGTATTATTAAAGACCCTGAGGTCTATGAACAGTACGAGCGTATTATTCTAGTCCACGGTGTGCGCTATATTTCAGAACTGGCTTATCGAGATATTATTTCTGAGCGCCTCCCTAACAATGAGTTTTTCGGTGATGAGGTTAGAAGCAAATTGACCTATTATCCTTCCGTAACACGAGAGGACTATATCAATACCGGTCGCATTACCGAATTGATGACATCGGGAAAGCTCACGGAGGATATTGGTTTGCCGGCCTTTGACGTGGATACAGATCGTTTCATGCTTTGCGGTAGCACTGCGATGCTGAAGGATTGCTGCGAAATACTAGACGGTCTAGGTTTTAAGGAGGCACGTCGCGGGAATCAAGGTCATTACGTTATAGAGCGCGCTTTTGTTAGCTAACTTTGTTGACCGACATGAGAGAGGATCACTAGGAGTCCTGTCTCTCTTCCATTTTTACTTGGTCCCAACACTCGTCAAGACGTTGTAAATCCACGTCACCTAATTTTTCATTATCACTCAACAAAATGTCTTCAACACGATTCAGCCGTCGAACGAATTTATTATTCGTATTGCGTAACGCAAGCTCTGCATCAATCTTCAAGTGACGGCACAAATTTATACAACAAAATAAAACATCCCCTACCTCACCTATTACTGCATCTAGGCTGTGGTCTTCTTCAATAGCTTCATTTAGCTCAGCTACTTCCTCATTCACCTTAGCCAACACTGGTTTTATGTCGCCCCAATCGAAACCCACTTGAGCCGCTTTTTTTTGCAATTTAAGTGCCCGTAACATAGGCGGCATTGCCGTGGGCACTTCATCAAGCACATGAGTAACGGTGTTTTCTTCTACCGGTATTTCTAGTGCCTTTTTCTCAGCCTTTTCGTCTGCTTTTACTTTATTCCAGTTCTCAGCTACCTGCTCCTCAGAGGATGTGGTACCCGGTTCAATTCGACTCTCCGCGGAGCCATCGGGAAAAACATGG
This sequence comes from Pseudomonadales bacterium, assembly GCA_016765265.1. Classification (GTDB taxonomy): domain Bacteria; phylum Pseudomonadota; class Gammaproteobacteria; order Pseudomonadales; family DC-out160; genus DC-out160. Next base: position 2,135 of record JAESQG010000086.1, read on the forward strand.
GGGTGGCGTCGTAACAATTTTTGATTCAAGGTGTCAACAATATCATCAAAATTAAAATGACCTTCCTCCTTTCCAATTTGAGCATACAGCACCACCTGTAGCAAAAGGTCGCCCACCTCTTCTCTCAGATGCACATGATCATTTTTTTCAATAGCATCCACTACCTCGTAGGCTTCTTCCACCGTATAAGGCGCGATGCTTTTATAAGTCTGTTTCACATCCCAGGGACAACCGGTTTCGGGATCTCGTAGCCGCTCTATTAAATACAGCAACTCATCGATAGGCTTGTTAAAATCCATAAGGAAGGGTCCATAGGGGAGATATCTCTAGATAACATATCCAGAACGAATAAGATTTCGGAATAGCGTATAAGGTCAACGCTTGTAGGGTGGATGCAACTCAGTAATAAGTAAAGCAAAAAATACTAGGAAGAATAGGTGCGCCGCACTTCAACAATATTGCGCAATTGATTTATTCTACCCAGCACTCGGCCAAGCTCGTCTAAACTGTTGGTCTCAATCGTCAGGCGCATATCTAAGGTGAAGTCGTTTTTAATTGGGGCAGTATTGACGTTGATGATATTCATATTTTCGCTAGTCAATATTTGCATAATATCCCGTAACAATCCCTGTCNATCATAGGCTCTGATAAAGATATCCACNGGATAGACATTATCTCGNNNATTATTCCAATCCACCACNATAACNCGTTTAGGCTCATCCAGTTTGAGTCGCAATAACTCGATGCAATCATCTCGATGAACGGTCACTCCTCGGCCATAAGAGATGTAGCCCAAGACACTATCGCCGGGTACAGGCTTACAACAACCGGCTATTTGTGTCATTAAGTTAGCCACACCGTCAACAGCAATGTCATTTGCATGTTCTTCGTGGCGGGTATCCCTTCCTTCAATTAATGCTTTTTTGGGCTCTTCTAGCCGCTGCCAAGCATTGGTTTCTTGCAAGGCGTTCAGCACCTGTGAAACGCGAATGTCGCTCGCTCCCACCGCCACATACACATCTTCTACACTCTTCAAATTTAATAAGGGGGCCACCTTTTTCCATTCGATACGATCGATACCCAAGCGATGGAATTCTTTGTTAAGAATAATACGGCCTTCACTCAGATTTTTATCTCGATCTTGCTGCTTAAACCAATGTTGTATTTTAGCCTTGGCGCGCGAACTCTGTGTATAGCCTAAAGTAGTATTTAACCAATCTCGACTGGGGCCACCTTCTTTGGCTGTCAACACCTCCACCTGCTCACCAGTGGTCAGCGTATAGTTCAACGGGACAATACGCCCATTCACCTTCGCTCCCCGACAGCGATGCCCCACTTCAGTGTGAATGCTGTAAGCAAAATCCAAGGGAGTGACGCCGGCAGCCAAATCAACCACATGACCTTCGGGAGTAAATACATACACTCGCTCATCAATTACGTCATGGCGAAATTGCGCCACAATATCACTGACGCCTGCGTCACCCAGCTCTTCCTGCCACTCAAGCACCTGCCTAAGCCAAGCAATTTTATCTTCATAACTACTACCGGATTCACTAGCTGACTCTTCTTTATAATGCCAATGGGCACATACGCCCAACTCGGCTTCATCATGCATTTCACTAGTGCGNATCTGAACCTCTANCACCTTCGCCTGNGGTCCGATTACGGCAGTATGCAGNGANCGATANCCATTTTCTTTTGGCGTNGCNATATAGTCATCAAANTCTCGCGGTACGTGNTGCCACATACCGTGAATAATGCCCAAAGCCGCATAGCAATCTTGTACTGTTGGAACCAATACTCGCACTGCCCGGATGTCATAAATTTGATAGAAGTCGACATTCTTGCGCTGCATCTTGCGCCAGATGCTGTAGATGTGCTTTGCTCGACCATTTACTTCGGCCTTAATACCTGCACCACCCAACACAGAGATCAAACGTTCAGTCACGTCTTTTATATATTCTTGTCGATCAAGGCGCTTTTCATCTAGCTGCTTAGCAACTTTTTTATAAGCCTCTTCCTGCAGAAAACGAAAGGACAGATCCTCTAATTCCCACTTGATGTGACCAATACCTAAACGGTGAGCAAGGGGAGCGTAAATATCAAAAATTTCTTGGGCAACACGTTTCCGTTTTTCGGGGACTGAATCTTTTACCGCACGAATAGCACATGTGCGCTCAGCCAGTTTGATCAATGCCACCCGCACATCATCCACCATCGCTACCAGCATCTTACGTAAATTATCAAGCTGCTTGATACTTTGGCCCAGCACTACCTTTTTGCTCGGATTAATAAAACTACTGATAGCCGCCATCCGTAACACGCCTTCTATCAACAGAGAAATTTTATCTCCAAATTGTTCCCTAACGGTGTCTAAAGGAAGTTTGCCCTCTCGCACAGCTCGATAAAGTACGGCAGTGACTAAGGTCTCATCGTCCAAACCTAAACCCGCTAGAATTTGGGCCATTTCCAGACCTGTTTCAAAACTGCTAGTGGTGTGCGCCCACGCGTTTTCCGACGCCTTCGACTCATTTTCAGCCTGTTGCGCTAGATGACATGCACGACCTAACACTTCCACTTCGGAATAGTCGCCAATGGATTGAATATATTCAATCCATGCTGATATATCGATAGACCCATCATCCAACAACGGATGATCTTCTCGCACTTTTACCATCTACTCTGCCTAACTTACAAACTCTAACTAATCTCGCAAACTATAGCTAACTCGCAAACTCTAACTAATCAAAAATCCTAACTAGTCACTGACTCTAAACAAGCGAGCCCTATGCAACCGATCTAACCATACGCCCAAAAAACTACTCGCTTATTTTTCAAAGAGCGCGATAGACTCCACATGAGCCGTGTGTGGAAACATATCCATTACGCCAGCTTTTACTAATCGGTAACCCAACTTCACCAACTCTCCAGCATCTCTCGCCAAGGTCGCTGGATTACAGGAAACATAGACAATTCTGTTAGCATTAAATTTCGGTAATAATGCGATAATTTCTAATGCTCCAGAACGCGGGGGATCAATCANTATTTTATCGAACCCTTTTTTTGCCCATGATTCTTNACCCATGTCTTTCACTAAATCCGCACAGTGAAAACTAACGTTCGAGATATTATTGGCTGCAGCATTCTCTCTCCCACGCTCTACCATTTCCTCACTACCTTCGACAGCCACTACCTCTTGGCAGTATTTGGCCAAAGGTAGTGTAAAATTACCCATGCCACAAAACAGATCTAACACTCTATCTGATGCTTTCAGGTCCATTAATTCCAAGGCACACTCAATCATTTTNAAATTNATNTCACTGTTTACTTGAGTGAAATCCATAGGGTGAAATGCATAGGTCAAACCCTGACTCGGTACTTGGTAACCCAATCTNGACGATGCTTCTTCAGGCCAAATTTTAGTCACTGTCTTCGGGCCACCTGCTTGTAAGTAAAGATGGAACTCCTGCTCTTGGCAAAATTGTACGATCTGCTTAATATCCTCAGCGGAAAAAGGCTCCAAATGCCTGAAAACTAAGGCTACCTTCTCATCGCCCATAGCCACTTCGATTTGAGGAATCTTATTCTTAATGGTCAAATTCTCAATTAATCCCCTCAAATCCGCCAATTTTTGCCCTACTCGCTCATCAAGTACCAGACAGCTACCAATATCAGCTACGAATGAATTCCGCTTTTCCCGAAACCCAACTAATACACCGCCTTTTTTTGGTACAAATTTAACCGCCAACCGAGCCTTGCGACGGTAACCCAACTGAGGACCGGTAAGAGGAGGCAAATACTGCTCCGCCGCCACTGCACCGAAGTGGGTTAATTGCTCCTCCAATACAGACTGTTTCATCGCTATTTGAGCGGCAGGGTCCATGTGCTGCAAATTGCATCCACCGCAAATGGCACTGTGTTCGCAAGGAGGCTCCACACGATCCACGGAAGCTTCGATCACTTGATGTAGTTTTCCTTCATCAAAACTACTACGCCGATCCGNATAAATAAATTCCACTTTTTCTGAGGGTAAGGCGCCATCGATAAAAATGGTTTTACCCTCTATATGTGCCACGCCTCTGCCATCATGACTGAGGGATTCAATTTGCACTACAACAGGATCTGCAGGTAAAGTCTTTCGTCTGCGCCTTCTTGCTCTTGCCATTTTTTTAAAAATCTCAAATAGGGGGGTCGAGCTAACTTTCAGCCCTTTGCCAAACGTCTAAAAATTCTTGGAAGTGTGGTGCAGTCTGCTCTCCCAGATAGGTTTTTAAGCCTTCGATCTCAGTTTCATAACCATCGGGTAACAAATCGCCTCGCATAAGCAAAAACCGCAGATACACCAGATAGGTATTTAACACGTCGGTTTCACAATAGTTTCTAATCGCCTCGATACCGCCCTGATGAAACGTCTCCCAGACCATGGCACCACTCATCCCCATTTTACCGGGAAACCCAAGCAATGATGCCATTTGATCCAGGGGAACATTAGCTCTAGGAGAGTAACTGGCCAATACGTCCATCAAATCGGTATGACGGGCATGATAACGGCTCTGTTAATTATTCCAGCGAAAGGACTGGTCACCGTCACCGGTTTCCCAATATCGCTCAGCGGTGATTTTGTGCAACATGGCGCGATAATGCAGTACAGGCAGGTCAAAACCACCGCCATTCCATGAAACCAATGTAGGTGTGTACCGCTCGATACCTGAAAAGAAGCGTTCTATTAGCTCTTTTTCAGAGGAATTTTCATTACCTAAGGACCATACCTTTAAGCGATCACCTGATTTTAACACTACTGAAATGGCCACTATTCGTTGCAAATGCAACCTCAGGAACTCATGGCCCACCTCTTCTCGGCGCAGGGCAAACATGGCATTAGCCACATCCTCATCACTAAGCCCATCACCTAAATCTAATACTCTACGCCCACCATCAGTATCGGGAACCGTCTCAATATCAAAAACAAATATGTTCATAGAGGCTGCTCAGCTTGTATGTGCTTGCGGTATAACCTTAACTAAAAACGCCCGTCGACAAATAACGATCACCACGATCACAGATAATAGCCACTATCACTGCGTTCTCCACCTCTGCTGAAAGCCGCAGCGCTCCGGCAACAGCGCCGCCAGAGGAAACACCGCAAAAAATACCTTCTTTGGTAGCCAAATCCCGCATCGTACGCTCAGCGGAGTTTTGATCCATATCGATAATTTGATCAACTCGCGTTTCATCAAAGATATTGGGCAAATACTCTTTTGACCAACGCCGGATACCAGGGATGGAGGCTCCTTCAATGGGTTGAAGCCCTAGAATTTCGATATCTGAATTCTTTTCTTTAAAATAGCGGGAACACCCCATAATAGTCCCGGTAGTCCCCATGGAGCTGATAAAGTGCGTAATATTGCCTTGGGTGTCACGCCAGATTTCAGGGCCAGTAGTTTCATAGTGAGATAATGGATTATCTTCATTTCCAAACTGATCAAGAACAACGCCTTTACCCTTACGCTCCATTTCTTCAGCTAAATCACGCGCCCCTTCCATACTCTGTTCATTGGTCACCAACACTAACTCGGCACCGTAAGCCGCCATCGCATCTCGACGCTCCTGGCTCATACTATCGGGCATGATCAATACCATACGATAACCTTTAATGGCNGCCGCCATTGCCAAGGCAATGCCTGTATTGCCGCTGGTGGCTTCAATCAAGGTATCGCCTGGTTTGATGTCACCCCGCTGTTCAGCCCTCAATATCATACTCNTTGCCGGCCGATCTTTTACCGACCCAGCAGGATTATTACCTTCTAGCTTTACCAAAATAGTATTACTAGTTTCACCTGGTAGTCGCTGCAAGCGAACCAAAGGTGTGTTTCCCACAAAATTTTCAATAGTTGGATAGTTCATGGCGACGCATTGTACCCAATTTAATTACCAGTACCAATTACGATATAGATATGNAGTTATAACTCAAAGTCATAAGGTGATGAATCAAAAGGTTGCCGCGATTAAATTCTTTCTACTCATCTTCTTAATCCTTGAGTTATAAATCCGTTGATGTCAGTTATAAAATGCGTTCACTTCAGCTATGAACCGATAGAAATANCGACAAATCACCCATTATTTGTATGTTCATTGTACTAAGGTTCAAAAAATAACTACTTATCATNAGGTATGAGTCCCGCCTAATCCTATTCGACAAGCATCAAATGTGTTAAAAATAATCCTATACCTAACATGAATGACTAACCTCATAATAATAAACTGTGGATAAGAAGGTTTTTCGATGTTTCACTGGGGCTTAAAAACCAAGGTACTGCTGCTTACGCTCGTACCCACATTAATAATTGCTGTGCTATTGGGCAGCTTTTTTATTAATGTGCGCCTAGATGAACTCGATAACACAGTGAAAGATCGCGGCTATCTTACTGTACAAAAGTTTTTGCCGGTCATCCATCGACAACTGACAGACGGGAACATTGATTCATTACAAAGTATCACTAACCGCATGCTCGAAGAGGATGATGTCCGCGCCGTATCAATAATCGGTAACACTGGCTATAACCTATCTCATTCAGGCCCCACCATGTGGCCGAAAAGTGAAGATTATGTACTTTACTCCTTACCCAATACCCCACAAATTCATACCACCAGTAATTCTTTACGTTTCGTGGTGCCCGTACAACGCGTAGATCCTCTCGGTTTAAGACTAATGCCCCACTCACACCCCAGCACACTGACTAATAGTTCCTCGCCATTACCTAACAGCGCAAAAACTACGACATCAGAGAAGACCAAAGGTATATTAAGTAGCGACACAACCACTCCCTCACTGGACTCTTTTGAAAAAGACAAAAACCAGTTCTTAGGTTGGGTGGAACTGGAGATTTCATTCGTCAACACCACGCTCAAAAAATATCAATTAATATTTGCCAGTGGCTTAATTATTTTAATCGGCCTATTGATCAATGCCTTTCTTGCTTTGCGAATGAGTCGAGATGTCACTGAACCCTTATTGGAAATTATCAGCGCCGTCGGTCGCATTAAGGACGGGCAATTAGATACCCGCGTGCACACTCGTTCTGCTGGCGAATTACACGCTTTGGAGACAGGCATCAACACGATGGCCAAAGCCCTAAAAGACGGCAATGAAGAACTCCAACAAAGTGTGGATCAGGCCACAGAAGATCTTCTAGAAACCCTCGAAACCATCGAAATACAAAATATCGAATTGGATCTAGCTCGAAAAGAGGCGCTTGAAGCCAGCCGCATTAAATCCGAGTTTCTCGCGAACATGAGTCATGAAATTCGAACTCCGTTAAACGGTATTGTGGGTTTTACCAATTTATTGTTAAAAACCGCNCTAAACTCCCGCCAGTACGACTACCTTGATACCATTCACAAAAGTTCCGAAAGTCTGTTAGCGATTATTAATGACGTNTTGGACTTTTCNAAAATCGAAGCGGGTAAATTAGTCCTCGACCATGTGCCCATCAATTTACGGGAGGTTATTGAAGAGGTGCTCACGATGCTTGCACCGCTAGCCCACGACAAACACTTGGAGCAAGTCTCTTTGGTNTANTCCGATGTACCTCTTCACTATATTGGCGACCCTTTAAGAATAAAACAAATACTCATCAATCTAGTAAACAACGCCATCAAGTTTACAGAAAGTGGCAATATTATTTTAAGGGTCATGCTAGAACGCACCATGGGCCACCAAGCAGTGGTGAAAATATCAGTCACCGATACGGGTATTGGACTATCAGAAGAAGATCAACGCGCTATTTTTAGTGCCTTTAGTCAAGCAGACACATCTACTGCTCGGCGATTTGGTGGCACCGGATTGGGACTGGTCATANCTAAACACTTAGTCGAGCACATGAAGGGCGAAATTGGCTTGGAGAGCGAACTCGGCAAAGGCTCTACTTTCTGGTTCACTGCACGACTGGATGTCAACACACGCGCCTTCCCCACACCAGACTTTTATAGCCTACAAGGCTCTCGCGTTGGCCTCTATGATACCAACCCCATCGCGAAATTAGCCGTTAAAAACTTGTTAGAAATCTGGCAAATTGATGTNAAAGAAATAGAATACATAGAAGAAGCCAGCGCCGAAATTGAAAATGCTCGACTAGAAGGCAAACCACTCGATTGCATCATCATTGGATTACACCCTAGTAAAATACCCAGCAGCAACCTTCCTGGTATACTCGACAACATCGAACAGCTGAATTGTAAAGCGCTGGTGTTGGCCAACACCTCAGACCAAGCACCGGTACAGATCGAAATAGAACGTAAGGCCTATGCCTATTTAGCAAAACCAGTGTGCTANAACAAGTTACTGAATGCGCTCACCAGCGCCCTAGTCAGCGACTTCAACGAAAAATTATTAGGCACACCGGANGANCTTCCGCTCATCCCCCCGCAACAACAATCGCCACCTACAATCCTGGCAGTAGACGACAATCCTGCCAACTTAAAACTTATATGCGCGCTATTAGAAGACTTAAACGTGAATGTCTATTCATGCAATAACGGACAAAAAGCACTAAACATGGTGGAAACAGAAATGTTCGACCTAATATTAATGGACATTCAAATGCCCATCATGGATGGCGTAGAAACCACTCAGCACATTCGAAAAAAGGAAAACACCCAACGACGCACTCCCATCGTCGCCGTGACCGCCCATGCACTCTCCAGCGAAAAACAAAACCTACTACGATCAGGCATGGACGATTACATCACCAAACCCATCAATGAACTACAATTAAAACACATCATTCAAAAATGGACTGGCATCCATCTCACCTCGCGACCAAGAGAACCACTACGCTTAGACCCTGTAGGCATAGACCCTGTAGGCATAGACCCCCAGCAAACCATTCCCCCTAGGTCAACAGTCTCAAACAAAAGCCCACTAGTGGATAGACAAGAATGCCTAACATTAGCCAACGGCAAACAAGATTTGGCTGACGACATGCTGAACATGTTGCTTGCAGGCCTAAACGAAGACAAAACTGCGATTCAAACTGCCTACGAATGCAAAGACTACGAATTGATGTTAGAAAAAGTGCACCGACTACACGGCGCTACAAAATACGTCGGTGTACCCTTACTCAGACAGGCTGCCCACAATACCGAAACACTTATAAAAAAAGCACAGTTTGTTGCGCTGGAAGAAGCAACTAAACAGCTACTCAAACAAATAGACAAATTGACCCAATGGCGTGAGGAGCACCACCCTACTTAATCCGTAACCTAAGGTGGACTTAACCTTGGAACCAACGGTTCCTGTCTCTTTTTTCCCACAGGGTCCGCGCTATCTCTACCGCCGTACCCGTATCCTCAACTCGCCCTGTCGTCATCAACCCAATGGCAGCAGTGCCAATGGCGGCCAACTCACCGTAAGGGTTTTCTACTTCACCCCGCCACACTTTCGGCAATTCTTCGAGGTCCAAAGTTGTCAGTTTTTCTTGCCTATGTGCTTGCATTGCTGACCATTCAACAATTTTCGGCTCACCCTTAAGGAGCATGTGCATTCTCGTTTTAGCTTCAGGTTTTCGCTCCGGCTCTCCACCCTCACCCTTTAACACAGCAAAGTTTTGGTAGCCTAGTTTTATCGCAGTATTCTGATGCAGCTCAAGATAAGCGGGGTGAAAAACGCCTTGTATGACAGCTTTTGCGTTAGTTGGATTGAGATGTCTCACTAAGGTATGGACTGGCGATCGCACGCCGAAGTGATAGCGTAGGGTAATAATACGATGCAGCTGAGGTGATATGACTTCAAGGGGTAGAAATGCAAAATTGCTGGTATTAATTCTATCGGTTACTTCTTCCCAGTTTCGACATATTGGTATCTTGATAGTCGCTGCAATCTCGTCAAGAAACACTCTGCCTTGTAAATATTTGCTACAGCCATGCATAAAGATCGACATGCCATTTTGTGAAAGCAAATTGGCGCTAAGTAAAAACCAGGGCAGCTGTTTTTTTTTGCCTGCATAACAAGGAAGATCTAGTTCAATTTGCGGGAGGTTTTGGGGGAAATCCACATTATCCTTAACCGCTTTTACAAACCCCACAAGCTCCTCTTCTACTAACTCTTTTACTCTCAAGAGCATTAGGAAGGCGCCCAGCTGAATATCTTCAACTTGGTTTTTAACTATCATCGTCATTGCCTGATAAGCCTCTTCCTCGGACAATGATCTTGAGCCTCGCTTCCCTCTGGCAAGGATCCTGACATATTGTGCGAAAGGATGATCTTCTTTTTCAAGCTTTCCCGCTGTCATTGATCGTTCCTTTATAGATTCAACACCACAAAAGCTACCGCATAATCTACTTCATCAGACAAACTAACGTGATGGCCTTTAATCGCGTTTTCGCTTATCAGTTCTGCGGCTTTCTGCTCAAACACCAACAATGGCTTTCCTGTTTCATTGTGAGTGAGGCCAATATGACAATAGGCCAAACCTTGACGAAACCCCAATCCAAACGCTTTTGCGGCTGCTTCTTTGATCGCGAAGCGCTTCGCCAGGAAGATTACCTTGTTTTGACTATTGGTATATTCAGCCATCTCGGTAGTGGTCAAAATTCGCTTTGCCAACTTATCACCGCTACGATTCATCATCTGTTCAATACGATCTATTTTGACGATATCAGTACCGATGCCATAAATTTCTCCCATTAGAGCTTCACCGGCGCACGCATGAGTCGCTTCATTTCTCTTACTGCATTTTTTAATCCCGTAGACAGTGCTCTGGCAATAATAGCATGGCCAATATTCAACTCGGTCAGTCCTGGAATTTCAACTATCACTTCAACATTTTGGTAATTCAACCCGTGTCCGGCGTTGACAATCAGCCC
>JAESQG010000087.1 GCA_016765265.1 Pseudomonadales bacterium
GGCGATACGGTGTTAGGTATGAGTCTGGCTGATGGCGGCCACTTGACNCATGGTGCCAAAGTTAATTTTTCTGGCAAGATGTACAACGCAATTCAATACGGTTTGGACTATTCCACTGGAGAGATCGATTATGGTCAGGTGGCTGCGTTGGCGAAAGAACATCAGCCTAAAATGATTATGGCTGGGTTTTCTGCCTATTCTCGAATTGTGGATTGGCAGCGTTTTCGTGAGATAGCCGATTCAGTGGGTGCCTATTTGGTGGTAGACATGGCCCATGTTGCGGGTCTGGTCGCCACTGGCGAATACCCTAATCCAGTGAATATCGCCGATGTAACCACTTCTACAACCCATAAAACCTTGGGTGGGCCACGTGGGGGCTTAATCTTAGCGAAGGCGAATGAAGCATTAGANAAAAAGCTTAACTCTGCTGTATTTCCTGGCGGTCAAGGTGGCCCGTTAATGCACGTGATCGCAGCAAAAGCAATTTGTTTCAAAGAAGCGATGAGCGAAGAATTTAAGGTTTACCAGAAACAAGTGGTGATCAACGCTAAAGCCATGGCGACAGTTTTTCAGGAACGTGGGTATAATGTTGTTTCTGGCGGTACAGATAACCACTTATTTTTATTGGATTTAGTGGATAAAGATATTACCGGGAAAGANGCAGATGCTGCATTGGGACGTGCCCATATTACCGTTAATAAAAATGCGGTGCCCAATGATCCTCGTTCCCCATTTGTCACTAGTGGTCTTCGCCTTGGATCACCAGCCGTTACACGGCGAGGATTTGGAGTCGCGGAGGTGAAAGAATTAGTCGGGTGGATGTGTGATATCTTGGATAGCTTTGGAGAAGCTGGTGCCGATGAGACTGTTATTGAGTCTACAAAAGAAAAAGTGGCAGTAGTTTGCGCTAGATTACCGGTATATGGTCGTTAAACCCTAGGATGACGAAGAAAGCCCACCTTATCGTGGGCTTTTATTTAATACATTATTTAATACATTATTTGAGAAGCGCCATGCATTGTCCCTACTGCAACGCGACAGATACAAAGGTAATCGATTCCCGTTTGGTGACAGAAGGAAACCAGGTGCGGCGCCGGCGTGAGTGTCAAGCATGTGGAGAACGGGTCACCACTTTTGAATCTGCTGAGTTGCTGATGCCGAGAGTGGTTAAGCAGGATGGTAAGCGCGAACCTTTTGATGAGGTCAAACTTGGCAATGGACTGGCCAAAGCTNTGGAGAAACGGCCTGTGAGTGTGGAGCAGATGGAAGCGGCCGCTAATCGTATAAAGCACGCCTTGCGTTCAACAGGTGAACGCGAAGTCAATAGTCGAGATATCGGTGAGCAGGTAATGAAGCAGTTGCGAGAACTCGATGAAGTAGCGTACGTGCGTTTCGCCTCCGTGTATCGCAGTTTTCAAGATATCAGCGAGTTTAGAGATGAGATTGATCGACTGGAACAGGCGGCGATAAATGAAATCGACGCACCGGATTGACTGATGTTTACCGCACAAGATCGCGATTATATGGCCANAGCCATTCAGTTGGCAAAACGAGGAATGTTTACTTCAGATCCTAATCCACGTGTAGGCTGTGTTATTGTTGAAAACCCGTCGTTTAAGGCCCATGGGTCTAAGGTAAATGGGTCTAAGGCAAGTGGGGCTGAGGCAAATGGGATTATTGGTGAAGGCTGGCACGAAGCAGCGGGTCAGGGACATGCTGAAGTGCGTGCTTTTGAGAAGGTNAAGAATAATGCTAGCNGTGATGTAGCAGGTGCAACNGTTTATNTAACCCTCGAGCCTTGTAGCTACCACGGACGCACGCCGCCCTGCATAGACGCTCTCATTAAAGCGGGTGTCGGTAAAGTTATTGTTGCGATGCAAGACCCTAATCCCTTAGTGGCCGGAAAGGGTATTAAAGCATTACGACAAGCTGGAATTGAGTGTATCGTCGGCTTGCTGGAAAAGGAGGCTCGTCAACTAAACCCGGGGTTTGAGCGTCGGATGACGCAACAGCGTCCATGGGTAAGAATCAAGTTGGCTATGAGCTTAGATGGTCGCACTGCCATGAGTAGTGGCGAGAGCCAATGGATCACTGGACCGGAGGCGAGGTTAGATGTGCAGCGACTTAGGGCAAGAAGTTCAGCCATCATCACTGGCGTAAATACGGTTATAGATGATGATGCGGCGCTGACAGTGAGAACAGATGACTGGTTGCAATCGTATTTTTCTGATGACGCCACTTTGGATCAAGTCCGGCAGCCTAAACGCGTAGTTCTAGATTCGACGTTGCGTACGCCTGAGCAAGCGAGGATTTTAAAACAAGCTGGGCAGACTCTCATCGTTGGGAATGAAAAGACAGTGTTGAGTAGTGAAACGTTTATCGCAAAAAAGAAATCACTTGAACAGCTAGGCGCTAAGGTCCTACTTCTGTCTGGGGATAAAAACAAAGTTGATTTGAAAAGTTTGTTATCAGTATTGGCAGAGGATGAGTGTAACGAAGTGCTAGTGGAAGCCGGTGCAACATTGGCAGGAGATTTTTTTCAACAGAATTTATGGGATGAATTGATAGTATATGTGGCGCCTAAGTTAATGGGNCATTTGGCGAGACCNTTGTTAGCATTACCCTTAGAANAAATGTCTCAAGTGGATNATTTTGAGTGGCATGANATTACNCANATAGGNTCGGATATTCGGTTAACCNTATTAAATAAATGAAGTGTTAAATAAATGAAGTGTTAAGTAAATTAATGTTTGAGTAATGGAATGGTTAAATCCACGGTTGGTTAAATAGAATATGTTTACTGGGATTATAGAGTCCATCGGAAAAATTTCGGCCCAGCAAGTCAAAGGGGGTGATGTTCGCCTGCAAATCGAGACTGGGGCCTTGAGCTTAGACGATGTTAAGTTAGGTGATAGTATTGCGGTAAACGGCATTTGCTTAACAGTTGTATCCTTGAACGCTGGAGGTTTTAGCGCTGACGTCTCGCTGGAGACGCTTAGCCATAGTACGTTTCAGCTGATGACGGTAGGGAGCGCAGTAAACTTAGAGAAAGCACTCACGCTATCAACGCGATTGGGCGGTCACATGGTTAGTGGTCATGTGGATGGAGTGGGTGAGGTCGNTGAATATCTTGCAGATGCGCGCTCGGTACATGTTGCGGTGCGATTGTCTCATGATTTAATGAANTACTTAGCGCAGAAAGGATCTGTCTGTGTCGATGGCGTGAGCCTCACTATTAATCGCTTAGACAATGAGGTATTTCATTTGAATATTGTTCCCCATACTGCGCAGGAAACAATTATAGATACTTGGAAANTAGGCACTAAAGTTAACGTTGAAGTGGACGTGGTTGCCCGTTATTTGGAACGCTTAATATTAGGCGAAGAGCGGGATTCCNCCCANAAAAAATGAAGGGGTTACAGAAACNTTGTTAGCTAAGCATGGTTTCTTATAGACAGAGGCAGTATTGAATTAATAAATTGGCGGCCAGAATTTGATGCAGTCTAGACTTAAGGGAATCNNCCTTGCAGGGATTAGACCCCAAACATNCGTAGTGGCNGTTCAACAGTATAAAGAGGTTGACTCTAAATGGAGTTAAATAGNATTGAAGAACTCATCGACGATATACGTCGAGGAAAAATGATTGTTCTGATGGATGATGAAGATCGTGAAAATGAAGGCGACCTCATAATGGCAGCCTCGTTAGTGCGAGATACCGATATCAACTTTATGGCGAAAAATGCCCGGGGTCTAATTTGCTTGACGCTAACGAGNGAGCGCTGCGAGCAATTAAATTTNCCTTTGATGGTGGATGATAATGGTTGNCAGCATGGCACTAATTTCACCCTTTCTATTGAGGCGGCGACGGGTGTTACTACGGGGATTTCAGCGGCCGANAGGGCGTTGACTGCACGTACTGCCGTAATGCGTGATGCTAAGCCGGAAGATATTGTACAGCCGGGCCATATCTTTCCGTTGATGGCACGTCCAGGCGGGGTGTTACATCGTGCTGGCCATACCGAAGCGGGTTGTGACTTTGTTCGCTTAGCAGGTATGGAAGCAGCAGCCGTCATTGTAGAAATTATGAATGAAGACGGAACCATGGCTCGGCGGCCAGATCTTGAAAAATTTGCTGAAGAATATGATTTGAAAATTGGCACTATTGCCGACCTCATACATTATCGAACGGTTAATGAAAAAACGGTTGAAAGTGTAAATAAGCACGAACTGACGACTAAGCACGGGATTTTCCAGCTGGAAGTATTTAAAAGCGTTGTGGATGGGGGGGTTCACCTAGCGGTCTCAATAGGGGATTTAAAAAAAGCCGAAGCCCCTGTAGTGCGTGTGCATATGGCAGATCCA
>JAESQG010000088.1 GCA_016765265.1 Pseudomonadales bacterium
GGGATTAATTCTAAGGGTATGATATCACGAGAATTGGTGGAATGTATTTGTCACGCTAAACTCGGTTTATAGAATCATTAAAAACCCAAGGCCGACCACCCATCACAGGATACTTACCCCGCGGCCTTATCCCACGAGACCGCTTTTCCTATATACCAAATATGGCGATCGTTTTTCTAATTATCCTTTGTATCACAATAATTTGTTCCAGTGATGAATTATTGAGAGAAGTCAATTTCTCTTATCAAAGTCTAAAGCAAGGGAGTATAGTGGTTTTCCAGAGTAGTAAAGTCAGCTTGGCTTAAAGCAGATTTCCCGGCTGGTAGGTATAAATACGCAAAATTAAGGAGTCAGTCATGAGTGAATTTAAAATGTTGATCGGTGGCAAACTTGCAAAGGCCGGCAATACCTTTGGTGTTATTAACCCGGCAACGGGAGAAGTTTTTGCGCAAGCCCCCGATTGTTCCAAAGAACAAGTAGAGCAAGCGATTGAGGCTGCGCACCAGGCGTTCCCGAAATGGAGCAGAGACATGGATGCGCGAAGGAAGGTTCTCAAGGATATGGGCAGTGCGCTTATGGCAAATCAGGAAGAGCTTGCCAAATTGCTGACTCAGGAACAAGGCAAGCCCCTTCGTCTGGCCAAGATTGAAATCATGGGGGGAGCCATGATCTTGCAAATGGCTGCTGATACAGTAATGCCAGTAGAAGTCATACAGGATGATGAAAAATTGCGTATGGAAATTCGTCGCAAGCCCTATGGTGTTGTTGCTGCGATTACTCCCTGGAATTTCCCCGTTTCGTTGGCCATGGGGAAAATTGCAACATCTCTGATTACAGGTAATACCGTGGTGCTTAAGCCGTCACCGTTTACTCCTATAGCCAACCTTAGGCTCAGTGAAATATTGCTGGATATAGTACCAGCAGGTGTTTTGAACATTATCACTGGTAGCGATTCCATCGGTAGCGTGATGACCGATCATCCGCTGGTACGCAAAATTGATTTTACTGGCTCAGTGGCCACGGGTAAGAAAGTGGCTTTGTCCGCTGCCCCGGACCTCAAGCGAGTGACTCTGGAACTTGGCGGTAACGATCCTGCCATTGTGCTGGGGGATGTAGATCCGGAAAAGATAGCGAAGAAATTATTTTGGGGTGCCTTTACCAATAGTGGTCAGGTTTGTACTGCAATAAAACGTATGTATATCCATGAGTCTGTCTACGACAAAATTGTTGAAAACATGGCTGCTATCGCCAAAAGAACCCAAGTGGGTAATGGCATGGATGAGAAGACCGTACTAGGTCCTATCAATAACAAACCACAATTTGATCGAGTAACAGGCCTTGTGGAAGATGCTGTGAGTAATGGTGCAAAAATTATGGCAGGGGGCCATGCCCTGGGNGNAGGTGGTTACTGTTTTGAAAGTACCATTATCACAAACGTAACCGATGAAACCCGAATTGTTGCAGAAGAACAGTTTGGTCCGGTGTTGCCTATATTGTCGTTTAAAGATGTGGATGAAGTCATTGAGCGAGCCAACCATACCCATTTTGGATTGAGTGCTTCTGTCTGGTCTGCCGATGAGAATAAAGCGATTGCCGTGGCAGAACAAATGGAATCTGCTACTGCGTGGGTAAATCAGCACATGGCGCCGACGCCACTGGTACCCTTTGGAGGCTCAAAGTGGTCAGGTATTGGTTATGTGAATGGACGCTGGGGTGTAGAAGGCGCTACTGAAATACAGGTAATCAATATCAAAAAGAACTAGGTCCTAAGTAATAGGTCCTAAGTAATAGGCTCTATAGAAAATTAGACAAGTCTGGTTAGCAAGATCGCTACCAGACTTGTCCAACCTGGTCTTAAAGCTTATCTACATGCATTCGCCAACTTGTGTTGTGCGAAACGATAAAAATAGTCTTCTATAGATTCCTATTATACTAATTTTGGTTTCGTCGAAAATAATTCCACAAACGTAAAACGGAATACGATTAATTACAATTACCCAGCTAAAGCATAAAATTCATCTGCAGGTGTTTTATAACTTAGTGTCCATTCAAATTAAACCACTATATTTAATGCTAGGGTTTAAAAACTTTTATTCCGCACAATCGGCTTTAGCAGGAATAGGGCTAATGGCGATGTTGAAAAAAGATCAGATGAAGAAAAACATTTCCGGTGATTTGTCACCTACCGAGAGATTTCTTCACTGTCCAGGTCGAGAATCTCACTGAACACTTGCGCGTTATGCTCGCCACGATATGCATTCGAGAACCGCCATGGTGTATTGGGTACCTTCTNGGTTCCGCCGTGACGGTCGTCCACCTCAACAATTACACCGCGTTCTTTAGCCCAATCGGTGGCAGCAACTTCCAGCTTTTCTTCGTCATGGAAACTTGCTACCCAGCTTCCAAGTTCTGCGAGTAGCTCATCGCGGTTCTCGCTACGTAACGAGTGATCGGCAAAGCGTGGGTCTTCGCGCAATTCATGCCGCTTATGACTGAAATCAATGAGCATAGTGCGATACGTCCAAAGAAGAAATAAAAAAGCGTCCTCATATTTCCTAAACTAAAACACTCGGCTACCTATGCTGAACAATGTTAAGCTACTGTCTTTGTCCTACTTACTGGTTTATTGGCCTAAGAAAAAGCCCTTCAAACGGCAACTCAGAGATAGTAGAAAAGTGGTCGTTGGTCCAGTAGTAAGCGGTATTGAGGGCCGAGCAACATTCATGGCAATCTAGCGGAGTCCCCTCTAGAACCTCTCAAAAAGAGGAATACTTTGTCACTTTACTTAAACCAGTGTCGCCAGGAAGGCGTGACTATTATTAGTTTAGCGGTCTGGTGAACCGAATAAGCTACGCAGCCTTTTCAGTCGCCGAAACCGATGAACTCACTTGCAAGCCATCCATTCCTCCCTTGTTGTTTTTTTCCAGCACNAATAACAANGACGCAAAGAAAAAGAAATCCACAAAAATTGCAAANAACACTGTTATGGATGTAAGAACTCCCATATTTGCACTCGGCAAGAAATGAGATGTAGCCATGATACCGAAGCAGCCAACAAGAATGACNGATGTAGATACTAAAGCGACTCCAACGGTACTAAATGCATAGCGCACAGCATCTGCTGTATTCAATTTTTTTTCTCTTTTCGCTCTGACGTATTTAGTTAGAAAGTGCACCGTATCATCCACAACTATGCCAATTGTTAGGCAGGCCACTACAGACACTGCTAGATCGATTTTCCCTGATACCAAACCCCATAAGCCAAATGCCATTAACGCCGGAACCATATTCGGTATCAGACTCAAGAGACCGTATCGAAATGAGCCCAAGGCAAACATAATCAAGAGCGATATCATTGCGAGGGCTGTGATAGCNCCTCCGATCATATTNATCATGTTGCTTTGTGACATGCCGCTCATTAGCAGCTCTAANCTGATNCCTTTTGTTTGCATGTACTCNGGCAGGTTATCTTCAATCCANTCNTCAGCGTCTGCTTCAAATTGCAGTACNCCATTGGACTCCATTAAATTTAACGTCACCACCATNCGCGTTGCATCNTTGCTCATGGTCAACTGGTCATCCANCCCTAATCCCAAGGGCAATGACAATTCATACATCAAAAGGTATTGCGCGGCGAGTTCACGTTCTTTCGGTATGCGATAGAACTCGGTATCACCGAAGTTCATATCNCGATTGAGCCGNCTCATTACNTCGGAAAAACTTAATACGGCTGCAACACTCTCATGCTGTNTCGCCCAAGCTGTAAATGTATCTAGGTACTCCAGATACTCAGGCGCTACAATTCCACCCTCATCTTTGGCAGGAAAAGCAAAATTAACGCGGGCCATACCGCCCATCTCTTTCATCATAAAATCATTTGCTCTGCGCACTTCATAAGTATCGTCAAAATACTCTACCCACACATCGTTAAATATATTGAGGGGTAAAAATGAAATCATTAACGCAAGCGATAAACCGGAGAGTATCAACAACGCACGGGCTCGGCGTACCACAAAATCCCCGAACCAGTTCATCCAGATTTGATACCGGTCTTGTCCCTTTGACTTGGCTAACCATGGCTCCTCGGGCAGTATTAGTATTAACGCCGGTAATAAGGCGAGAGACAACACCATNGCCACCATCACTCCAATTGCGACTAAATTGCCTAGATCTCCGAAAGGGGGGGAATCAGAAGTATTTAACATCAAAAAACCGATGGCGGTGGTAACGCTGGTCATAATCACCGGCTGAAAGTTCACTCGCATGCTTTCCAGCACCGCAGCCTTTTTTTCCAAACCGTCTTGGCGTTGATGCTGGTAAGTCAAAATAATATGCAGACAGTCGGCGACACCCAAGGTTAAGATGATAGCAGGGCCAAACGCCGAAATAGGCTGAAATACAACACCCAAAGCAGCCACCGTACCNATTGCAACAATATTAGCACTGCTTACCACTAACAAGGTCATGATGGTGCCAAGCACACTACGCAAGAAAATCAGCATAAAAACGATAGCTACGAACATTGATTTTGGCGCCATCTCATATAAAGCGGCATCAGTCTCACTGGCCATCGCTTCACTAAAGATAACCGTTCCGGTCAACTTAAAGGATACCTNAGGATANTTCTCCGCAAACTGGGCAATCATATCTCGCGATGCTTGCGCAACAAAACCAGCCCCACTGAGAGACTCATCCATGACGACGGTTATCGCCACACCGCCCACATGACCTGCCGCGGAAACTAAGGAATTCACNAGTAGNGGNTCGTTCANNGCAATGNCTTTTACATAGGCAAGTTTCTCGTCGCTAAAGCTGGCNGCATCCTCNACCAAAAATTCCACTAGCAAATCGTCGCCCTGCACTCTTGGTTGTTGAAAGTTGGTAAGAGAACTCACTCTAACGGATTTAGGCAAAGTCCAGGCCTCTTTCGTTAACTCCTCTAGCATTGATAAATTTTCTCGGGTAAATATATTATTATCGTCCGGATGCGCGAGAAAAATAATGACATCATTTGAACTGTAATCGGACTCTATGGCCGTGAACCGAGTGTAGTCCTCACTGTTTTTATCAAAGAAACTGCGGGGATTATTATTCATTTCAAAAAAACGTGCGCCACTACCTACGCTGAGTATTAGTAATAGAGACAACAATACTATAGGCCACGGTCTATCGACGATAAACTGTTGAATCGATGCAACTAAAGTATTTACGAAACGACTCTGCTTGGAAAGATCTACCATGATTTGTCTCTTAATTGCTATCTGATGAGCACAAAGGCCCTAATACAAGATCATATTACGGGGCTATACTACGACTAAATCACTAGATTACCAATACTTAAAATTGGTAGGGTCATAAAGCCGTCTTACTCTAGCTAGCACTGCGTTAGGCACCGCTCACGGCTATCTTATTGAAAGTACTTCATCCATCCCATTAGGCCAAAAAAAGATACCGCAGCCATCAGCATGACTACCGTCAACGGTCGGTTGACCAACTCACCAAGGCGTGTACGCTTACCGTTTAAGATGATCAAGGCAATGGCTAACACCGGAATAAACATTGCTCCGATCACCCCATAGAGTTTTTGCACTTCTTTAAAACTCATGAATAAACCAAACATTGGTATGAAAGAAATAGCCACAAGATAAAATCGATAAGGTTTAGTTTTAATGAGATTTTCCACTAAAACATCATTGGAAGGCTTTATAAACAGACGCCATACGTCCGCAAATAAATAGGGAACTGATTGCCAAACTCCNAGTAAACTACTAAATATTGCCGCAAAGGCACCGCTAAGAAACAACCAATATCCCCATTGGCCTAATGGTTTCGCTAGACTTTCCGCCAAGGTAATTAGCAAGTTGGCACCACCCCCCTCGATCTCAATAGTGCTACCAATAATAACCATGGCCAAGCCAAAAAGAACCGTCATGCCGTAACCGATAGCNAGATCNATGCGGCAAATANTCACGAACTCAGGNCCGACTCGGCCCTTCTCTCGAATCCAGTACCCATAACAAAGTATCGTGAGTGTCCCNCCAACACCACCAATAAGTGCAACNGTCCATGTCACTCCGGCTCCTTGAGCATCGGGAATAGACGGTATCATAAGGCCGGATAAAACTTCCGACGTACCGGGCCATATTAATACTGCCGTCAACATTACGGTAAAGAACATCACGCCGACACATATTCCCATTACGTATTCGAATAGTTTAAAATTACCCACTAATACTACGCACAGACCTATCAAGCTAGAGAGAATGCCGAAGAATATTTTGCCGTCACTGACATCGTCAAATACAGGAATCATTGCGTGTAGCGCTATGCCAGAGGCGCTCATCAATGCAGAACCAACAAAAAAAGACCANANCAAAAGNTAAGGNAAAAACAACCAGCCCACTGTNTTCCCAAAGTGAAGAGCGACTCCCTCAAGAAAAGTATCACCCGTGGCAAGCTGCCAGCGTGCTAAGCCTTCTGTTAAGACAAACTTTAACAAGCCTCCCACTACCACTGCCCACAGTATTGCCAAACCCAGCTGACTACCGGCAAAGCTAGCCGTTGCAAGATCACCCGCTCCAACACCAGTGGCCGCAACTAAAAGCCCAGGGACTATGACGGCTAACATGCTCGGTTTAGTTGTATTGTTTGTTTGCATCATTTGACGTTAAAAACTAGGTGATACCCGCTTTTCAATCTGATAAAACACGGGTATTTGAGCTTGTTTTACACTATATGTTGTTGAGTTCACCCCAACGGTTCATATGGAAGCGAATATCACCAAAAGTATGCTCTGCTACTCTTGCTCTCTTGAGGAACAATCCCACCTCTTCCTCGTCAGTCATGCCTATGCCACCGTGCATTTGAATGGTTTCGTTGCTCACCAGCTTAAACACTTCTGATACTTTTGCTTTAGCCAGACTGGCGTGCTCCGCAATGCTCGCCCAATCTGCGCCATCATCAAGTGCCGTTAGCGCTGCGATAACCACAGATTTCGCCAGCTCCACTTCACAAAATATCCTTGCGGCTCTGTGCTTTAAACCTTGGAAGCTACCGATAAGCACGTCAAACTGCTCCCTAGTTTTTAGATATTCAACAGTTCGATCAAAAGATTCTTGCAAGCTACCTAACATCTCAGCAGACAAGCAGATTCTTCCTACATCCAAGATGAAATCAAGCAACTCTGCACCTTGATCTACTGTACCCAACACTTGAGTTTCAGCTACAGATACATTGTCGAAATTAAGACGACAGGCATTTCTACTATCTACCATTACACTTCGATTAAAGGTAATACCACTAGTTTTAGCGTTCACCAAAAACAGAGTTATACCGTCTCTGCTATTAGTATCTCCACTAGTGCGAGCCACGAGAATCAATTCATCGGCCACATGGCCATCTAAAACAAATATCTTTTGTCCTGATAGTATGTAGTTGCTCCCCTCTTTGACGGCAGAACACGCAATATTATACGGTGCATGAACTGGTTTTTCATCCACAGCTAAAGCAAGTGTGGTTTTACCCTCTGCCACAGAAGGCAACAATTGCCTTTTGTGCTCCGTACTACCACCCGCCACAATAGCAGTGACACCTAACGCACAAGTCGCTAATAGAGGAGTAGCAGCAAGTGTCTTTCCTGCTTGCTCCAGGATGATACCCAATCCTTTATAACCAAATTCTAACCCACCAAACTCTTCCGGTATGGTGATGCTCCCCCAGCCCAGATCAATCATTTCTTTCCAGGCCCCGGTGGAATAACCCGTTTTATCTTTTTCGTCTCGAAGTTCTCTAAGATTTGAAACGGGTAAAGCCGTCGTAAAATAATCCTTGGCCGAATCGCGAAGGAGGCTTTGTTCTTCTGAATAATTTAATGGCATTGTTCTCTCCTAGGAATCGTTATTCGGGTAAACCTAATACGCGTTTGGCAATGATGTTCATTTGGATTTCTGAGCTACCGCCATAAATCGTCGTGGCCTTACCGCTGAGCCACGATCTTAAGGTACCCAGTTCATTGCGAGAAAAGTCATCTCCTTCCCACGCCAACGCACTAGTGCCCATAATAGACAACATTAACTCGTGCTTTTGTTGTGTGTTTTCAGAGCCGTAGAACTTAAGCATAGAGTTGGTATCACTGGATGATGCCCCCGCCTTTGCCTCATCAAATACGCGTTTTACGGTAAATTTAAACGCTTTACTGTTCATAAGATGTTGTATAATGTCGCTGCGTAATTCCGGATGTTCAATACGTCCATCCACCTCGCCATGGTATTGTTTTGCCAGAGCAACTAATTCAGGTACTTTAGATTTTTCTTCAGTTGATTCAGAGGGAGAGTTTCCCATAGAGGATCGTTCATGTTGCAGTAGTCGTTTACCAACAGTCCAGCCTTCGTCAAGTTTACCGACAAGATTCTCTTTTAATGCCTTTGCATCGTCAAAGAAAGTTTCGCAAAACGGCGAGTTACCGCTAATGAGCTTAATGGGCTTAATCGTAATCCCAGGCTGATCCATTTCAAAAAGAAGAAAGCTAATGCCTTGTTGCTTTTTCTCGTACTTGCCCGTTCTCACTAAACAGAACATCCATGTAGCAAATTGTGCTCCAGAGGTCCACGTTTTTGACCCGTTAATAATAAAATGATCACCTTTATCTTCTGCTTTTGTTTGTACGTTAGCTAAGTCAGACCCGGCATTGGGCTCGCTATATCCTTGGCACCAGCGAGAATCACCGGTTACTATATCCGGTAAATGGGCCGTTTTTTGTGCCTCCGTTCCGAGGTCAAGAAGTGTAGGTCCTATCATGGATAGTCCCATACCCAATAGCGGAAATGGGGCATTAATGCGAGTCATTTCACTTTGTAGTACCGCGTTTTGATGTCGGGAAAGACCACCTCCACCGTATGCTTGGGGCCATGTGGGCGCCGTCCAGCCCTTTTTGATCATCGCTTCTAACCAAAGAGATGAATCACCCTTTCTAGCTTTCCTAAGCACACTAAATTCAGAAAACGGATCAGGCCATCGTTTTCTCAAACTCTCCGGGCAGTTCTCTTGCAACCACTCACGGACCTCTTTTCGAAATATTTCAATCTCGGACATTCATTGTACCTCTTGTTAATTATCGTGGAGCTGGGTGCTAGTAGTCACCGTTAGCGATGTGATATTTATGCTTATTTGATATTATCTCGTGTACGGCAGGTGTTTTGTTCTTTTTAAGGGCGCTTTTTCTAGAGGTAATATGTTACACAGCAGCTAAGTTTAAAGCACTAGCGTTACTGCTCGACTCTTAAAACTACGACATCAGTGTTCAGGCTTGTTCTCTTGGACTATTTGATCTTAAACTATTTGATCTTGGATATGGCGTAAGCAAGTGTTGCTCTACAAAATCCGCTATTTCACCTAATTGTTCAGCTGATAAACGTTTAACAATTTTATTTCCCACNGACGATATTAGTTTCAATATCGTATTGACCCCCATNGTGATNAACTTAANNCCNATGGNTCCAATATTTATTTGNTTCGCAGGTTCAGTAAAATAAAAGTGTATATTTACTTCGGCCGCATCCCGCAAAAGATTAACCGCCTTTGTACTACTCTCTGCATTTTTAGGCTCATTTCGTAACAACCAGACCACATCTTCTGTTTTTTGCGCAAGCGATTCACTTAGCAATATTTTAATAACATCATTCGAATTGTCATTCCTAATTATCGTGCTCATCCCATATCCTTATAGCTACCATCCACCCCAACCATGTAAACAAAATTAGAATTTTATTCTACCTCTGTCTCAGGTAATGGAAAGGACCGACTTACTTTGTAACGACCGACTTACTTTGTAACGACCGACTCGCTATGAGTCAGGTGAAAACCGAGGTATATGATATGCGGAGTTTTATAACAAGACCAGTGTCGTTAAGGGCCAATAAAATCTGTTTTTGGTTAAATTTAAACCAGCACAGATTTAAAGAGGCCCTTCACTAACTGAACGTCTTCTCTCTCCTTTAAAACGCAGCAATACCCGTGATCTCACGACCTAGGGTGAGCTTATGAATATCAGTAGTCCCTTCATAGGTCACCACCGTTTCAGTATTACAAAGATGACGCATAACAGGGAATTCACTGGAAATGCCATTCCCACCCAACATAGCACGAGCCTTGCGCGCGCAATCCAACGCCATTTCAGTGTTGTTCATTTTAATCATGGAAATGTGTTGATGGCGCAATTCACCCCTGTCCTTGAGGCGTGATACCTGCAAAGTGAGCCACTGTGCTTTGGTTATCTCGGTAAACATGTCAGCGAGCTTCACCTGTATTAATTGACGCCCGGCCAAGGGTTCATCATGAAACTGAATCCGATCCATGGTGTACTGTGTGGCTTCATTGAAACAGGCCGTCGCGGCACCCAATGCACCCCATGCCACGCCGAAACGCGCTTGCATCAAACAAGATAGCGGAGATTTGAGTCCTTTGGTTTTGGGTAAAATATTCTCCGCAGGAATCTCACAGTTATCAAAACTTAATTCTGCTGTAATTGAAGCCTGGAAGGACAACTTACGTTTAATCTCCGTAGCGATAAACCCTGGTGTGTCCTTCTCCACTAAAAAGCCGCGGATCTCGCCATCTAATTTGGCCCACACCACGGCGGCGTCGGCAACACAGCCATTAGTTATCCAGCACTTTGATCCTGTAAGTTTATAACCTGTCGCCGTTTTTACAGCACGAGTGCGCATGCCTGCGGGATTGGAGCCGAAATCAGGTTCAGTCAAACCAAAGCACCCTATGCCCTCTCCCGCCGCCATTTTCGGCAACCATTTTTCTTTTTGTTGCTCGCTACCGAAGGCATAGACTGCGTACATAAACAAAGAACTTTGCACAGAGACAAAACTACGTAAACCGGCATCACCCGCCTCTAACTCTTGTTGTACTAAGCCATAAGCGATGGAAGACATTTTGGTACATCCGTAGCCTTCAAGATTGCACCCCAATAGTCCCAGCTTTCCCATTTCAGGAACCAGTTCTAAAGGGAAAGTACGGTCGTTGTAATAACCTTCCACGTGAGGTAAAAAGCGTTCGTCAACGAATTTCCTAACGCTCTCCTTAACCATTCGTTCTTCATCTGTAAACTCACGGTTAATATCCATAAAGTCTACGTCTTTGATTTTAAGCATGCCTAAATTCCTTCGTTATCTTGGGTTAGAAAATCTTGAGTTAGAAAATCAAGCCGCAGTAAAGAAGGGCAATGCACACCCTGCCCCGGTATCTACAAAAGACACTTTTACTTTCATGCCAATCTTAATCGCGTCAAGATCAACGTCGATAATATTAGTCATCATAGTAATACCTTCATCAAGTGTAACGTAGGCAATACAATAAGGAACCGGTACCCTTCGCATAATGCTATAGGTGTAGATTGTTCCTGTACCCGGACTCTCTTTCCATTCAGTATTATCACTCATACAAAACGGACAAATAGTACGAGGGTAATAGTGGTACTCATTGCAATCGGCGCATTGCTTCATCAGCAACTTGCCTTCACCTGTTGCATTCCAAAAATGTTCAGTTTCTTCGTTGAT
>JAESQG010000089.1 GCA_016765265.1 Pseudomonadales bacterium
AGGGATTAATCTAAACGAGCTAGTTGGCAAAGAGTTTAGAGTAGGAGAAGTGACCTTGCTAGGTATTGAGCTATGCGAGCCCTGCGCCACACTAGGGCAGCGCCTCACCTCAGATAACATTAGTCAGGCCGCTGTAGTTAAAGCATTCACATCAAGAGCAGGTTTACGAGTAGATGTAGTGTCGGATGGGACACTATCAGTCGGTGATACATTTGAGAATACTCCAGCCACTCAATCTATAATAGATTCAACTAAACGCTGGATTGAAACCGTAGTAATCGGACTAAATCTTTGTCCGTTTGCTAAGCAAGAACTTACGAAAAACCGAATTCGCTTTAGTGTGTCAGAAGCGACTTCGGATAGTGAATTGCTAAACGATTTGGATAGGGAATTTGAGCTATTACTGAAAGATAATTCCATCGAAACTACAGTGTTAATCCATCCTAAAGTACTTGAGGACTTTTTAGATTATAACGAATTTCTCTATAATGCCAATGAGGCTCTAGTAAAAAACAATTTGGAAGGTGTATTTCAACTTGCTAGTTTCCACCCAAAGTATCAGTTTGGCGGGACTCAAGTTAGTGACGTAGAGAATTACACCAATCGATCGCCTTATCCTATATTGCATATTCTGCGTGAAGGCAGTCTTGAGACGGCTCTAGAGAACTACCCTGATTCAGCGTTAATACCTGAGCGTAATGTCAGGTTATTAAATCAATTGGGAACAACGAAAATGCAGAACTTATTGAAAAGTTGCACTGATGTTACAGGCAATGATAGCGACGTCGCGTCTGACTATCCGATTTGGTAAACTACCGGTTTAGTTCAGCGGAAAGTATTTGCATGATTAGTTTCAAAGGCTATTGTTACCTAGAATCAGTTATCCTCAATGTGTTCGTTGGTACTGCGCTTATTGCCTAAGCTATCGCGATATTGAAGAGATGATGAAGGAGCGAGGCATAGATGTTGATCACAGTACTCTGAATCCTTGGGTCCTAAAATTCTTACCGTTACTCGAAGAGGCATTTCACAAACGAAAACGCCGTCCTGGAGGAAGGGTTAGATTTGATGAAACTTATTTTATGGTAAAGGGAAAGTGGAAATACCTTTATCGAGCTGTCGACAAAGAAGGGAATACGATTGATTTTCTACTCACTGCGAGCAGAGATAGGACAGCTGCAAAACGGTTTCTGAAAAAAATGATAAAACGTAATGGTAAACCTGGATTGATTAACATTGATAAGAGCGGTGCTAACAAAGCTGGGATTAACGATTTTAATTGTGAGTACAATTGTCGAATTAAGATCCGACAATGTAAGTATTTGAATAATGGGGCTGAGCAGGATCACCGTTTCGTGAATCGAAAGATGAAGCATGCTTTGGGGTATGAAAGTTTCGTCACCGCTAGAAAAACCATTGCTGGATTGGAGCTGTGGAAAATACTGAAAAAGGGTCAGACTAAATTGGGAGGCAATCAGTCTCCTGTTGAATTATTCTATGGCTTAGCCGCATGACAAAATGCATCATTAGTATTTTTTCGTTTTCTTCCAGCAGATGCGACGAAACCCTTATGCTCGGGGCTTCCGATTATGTTGTAAAACCGATAGGGCCTAGCCCTCAAAATGAGTTTCATTAAAATTGTTATGATCTAATTAATACTGTTGTTTTTTAATTTAACGCGCCACCTAAAATTAGGGTGCAATGGAATTGTCTGAGTAGTCAGTCGAGCTGGAATTTGATTCGACACAAGAGAAAACAAAAATATTGACGAAATAAAGAGAGGGATTTGCGTCATGTATGTGGGTATATACGCCGCTGACGTAGGTGATCAGTTCGTTAACTGCTTGATAGATCAATCAAAAGCCTGTCAACAAGGCAAAAGTGATAAACATTTAGATATATTGTATGCGATTGACCCACCGCGTCGAAATCTGTATAAGTGATGACCACTCAAGGCTGTGGCTGATATTGATGGAACGCGTATTGTTTATTAAGTTTCAAAATATGTTTATGAAGTTTCAAAATATTGGTCAATATTGTGTTTTGACACGGTGATTACGCTCAGATACAACGATGATAACCAGACCTGAGATGTCAACGCTACCGTGTTTTTTGTGAACCAAGCTTTCTTTAAACAAGAGATCTCTTTAAACAGGGTTCTTTGGGAACACTTGTTGAAAAAATTTAATGGCCTCCTCAAATGGGCTAGTCCAATTATCGGATAGTATTGAGGAGATAGGAGATAGGCGCAAGGAATTATTTCAGTGCCGTCGCAAGTTGTAGTTACTTATGAAATTATGTATTACAAGATATCTTTCAATAGCATGTCTTGTCGCGTCGTACGTCCTATTTTCACCTTTTGTCTTGGCGGAGGTGCTCGTTGATATTCGCTCAGCCGCGCCCATTGCGTCTAGAGTTGATCAAGTGGATTATGTTGCACGTATATCAGAATGCGGAAGTCTCGCCTATATTAAGGCTGGGTCCTCAAGTAATCTCATAGAATTTACAGCGCAGCAAACATCACCTGTTGTTGGAAAATTATCGGCTTGTGAAATTCAATTTTCGCTATACGGTGGCGAACGATACGCACCGACTGTTGAACTTTCATTTTTAAACGGTGACGTAAAAAATCATAGTGAAATCTATTTTGACGAATTTGATAGTCCAAACCTGTCCTTTAACAATGTTTCATTCGTTGATAAAAACGACCAGCAGTATTTAGTTATCAATGTGTCGGCTGATGATAATAGTGATATNGCNTATATCGGTTTTGAAGCNCTGGGCTTGAGAGCGTATAAGTTACGCTTAGTAGGTGGTGTATTAGAGAGTGCGAAGAAGGATGCTTTTGCAAACACCGGGGGTAGCATTAGAGTTTNCCCTGATGAAGAAGGGCAATCCGAATTTACTTACGCCATTCCCGTGACGCAAGCATTGAGTGCCGAAGCAATTGCCCATGATGCTTTGGTGATATTGGATCTAATCGCGGTGGATTCTTCAGGTAATCATTCGACCTATTCAAAAATTGCTTTTACGGGAACGGATGTTGCTGAAGAGATTTACTCCCTCACAACGATGCCCGATAACATTATCTTATCGAATTCTTTAGAAACAGTTTCCATCGTGCCAACGGTGGATTTTCAGTTTAGAGGGCCTACTTCATTAGCTGGGGAAAACAACTTAGTAAGCTATTCTTCAACTAATACGTCGGTAGTGGCTGTGACCGCTGGAGGTGTGGTTTATCCCGTGGCTGAGAGTAGCGGACAGACGGCGTCAATACTGGTCTCCTATCCTGGGCTAGACACTGTCGAAATNCCGGTGACNGTTGATTATACAAAATTTTTGACAGGGTTAGTNGTCNNTGGGGTGGATGGCAGTAATCCCCTTGTCCTCGACAGTTTAAATACTTTCTATTCACTACCGCAGGTAATGGGTCAGTTTAATGACGAGTCAACGTCGGTACTGTCTGACAGGCTAAAAGTGGCTTTGTCTGTGTCACCAGAATCGGCTTCAATTCTAGAAATAAATGAAAGTAATGAGATAAAGTCTAAAGCGATATTAACCTCAGATAGTCCAGTACNACTGACAGTCTATCTAACGGCGAAACCAGAGATACAAGTGATGATNCCGGTGATATCAACGGATGCAATACCTAGCGTGAGCTTATCTGTTCCGACAAGTGTTAAGGTTGGGACGGATTTGGAGCTGGTAGTGGACGCTAGCGATGATGTTGGTATTGCCAATATTACCTATTGGATGAATGGCGCCGTTATCGGGCGGGATAAAGAGGCGCCCTATCAATTAATTTTACCCATCAGTCCTGAGATGAATGGAGAGCCCCTTACGTTTTATGCTGTGGCGATGGATACAGCCGGGAAGACTGCGTTATCTCAAGAATATAGCGTCATTGTTACCCCCGCTGAGTCCACATTCGTAGCATCCGTTAAGTTTACTAAGCCCATAGATTTAGAGCGGTATGTGGAAAAATCTGACTTCCTATTTGAAGTTAGCTATTCCCTAGGGATTATTCCAAATACTCAAAACAGCAGTGATATTTCTTACATTGAGTTTTTCATGGATGGCCGCCAAGTGGGCGCGGCAAATTATCCAAACTATAAACTTGTTGATAAAATTATCGATAATCAGCGGAAAAAGGAGTTGTTTGAAATCTGGGAGTTATCAACACAACTTCCAGGCATCTCCACCGCCGAAACGACACTTGGTATCAGCGCTACTGTGTATGGGCGGAATGGGGCCTCGAAGGAAGTGCCGGGCAAAATCATTAAAATAGTTAAGAATAGGCAGCCCCAAATTCAAATGAGCAATCCCGTCTCCGGCGATCCGGTTACCGTGGGACAAACACTGAAATTTGAAGCGACGGTGGTTGATGACACGCTACCCTTAGGGACTACAATAACGTTTTATCTTGATGATAGAGAAGTTCATTCAGCTCTATACGTTGATGAAGAGTCTAAATTTGACGGTCACTACGATCTAAAATCAACGACCTTCACTTTTGACTACCCTATTGATGAAGAGATGTTGGGTCGAACTCTTCAAGTCAAAGCCTCTGTAGCGGATTTCCATGGTAGCGTTGCCGACACTGAATTGATCAGTGTTCCTGTACGGGGCGACCAGCCACCCACTGTTGCAATTAGTTATCCGTTGGATGGGGTACACATTGTCTCAGGGTTACCCCTAGAAATAAGAGCAAATGCCGTCGATGATGTTGGGATGGATAGAGTCGACTTCTATGTGGATGGTCAGTTAGCAGGAACAGATTTTAAATCTCCTTTTGCCCTTGTTTATGAAACCCCAAGTGCCGTGGAAAGCGAGCAAAGTATTAGCTTTTTAGTAATCGCCACAGACAGCTATGGTCATCAAGCCGAGAGCAATGAGGTGGTTGCTACTTTAGGTAAGGACGAGGACGCTCCTGTCATTAATCTCGTATCCCCCACAGTTGACGCAGCAAAAAATGGGGACGATGTTGCGAGAATTGTAGAAAGTAGTGAAT
>JAESQG010000090.1 GCA_016765265.1 Pseudomonadales bacterium
TTCTACTCAATGTACGTGCCGTATTATTGGTGTTGATCTCTATCCCCCTATCCGTCGGTATGGCACTGGCCGTTATGGCTTATAATGGATTATCAGCCAACCTGATGTCTCTTGGAGGGTTAGCCGTTGCTATCGGTATGATGGTGGACGGGTCAGTGGTGATGATGGAAAATATCTTTAAACACCTCAGCCACCCAGATGGCCGTCATGATATCGAACACGCAAAAACATTACCGAGTGATGATACTGATCCTTACGATGTTGAGAGTGACACTCAGGTAGGTTTGCGTATTCAAGAGGCCGCTCGGGAAGTCGCTAAACCGGTATTTTATGCGGTTACCATTATTATGGTGGTGTTTGCGCCACTGTTTAGTTTAGAAGGTGTTGAAGGTAAATTGTTCCAGCCGATGGCGGTGAGCATTATGATAGCGATGGGTGCATCATTAGTGGTGTCGTTAATCGTTGTGCCAGCGTTAGCGAGCTATTTCTTTCCGCGTGGCATCAAGGTAAGAACCAGTCCTTTGGTTTCAGTTTTGGAAAAGGGTTATCGGTTAGCGCTACATCAAGCCATGGAACGTAAAGCCTTTGTGCTGGGTGGTGCCAGCGTATTGTTAATTGCAGCCATGTTACTGGTGCCTCGTTTGGGCACGGAGTTTGTACCCGAGCTAGAGGAAGGCACGATTAACTTGCGCGCAACATTGGCGCCTTCAGCCAGTTTGGAAACGGCTTTAAGCGTCGCACCAAAATTGGAAGCTATGTTGCTGGAGTTTCCTGAGGTGACCTACGCGACGAGCCGAATAGGTCGAGCAGAAATTGGCGGCGACCCAGAACCTGTCAACAATGTTGAGATATTTATTGGCCTAAAGCCGATAAATGAATGGCAAAGCGCAGACAACCGATTAGCATTACAGGGGTTGATGGAAGAAAAATTGGAACAGTTTCCTGGACTGCTGCTCAACTTTTCTCAACCCATCGCAACACGAGTGGATGAGCTTTTGTCCGGCGTTAAGGCACAATTAGCTATAAAGTTATTTGGCCCTGATCTTGATATGTTAGCAAAGAAAGGACAGGAAATTGAACAGGCAATTAAAGCGGTTGACGGTGCGCGCGATGTTGCTATGGAACAAATAGAGGGCGAAGCACAATTAGTTATCACCCCTAATCGTCGCCAACTGTCCCGTTATGGTCTTGCGGTAGGTGATGTTATGTCAGTGGTACGTGACGGTATTGGTGGTGTAGAAGCCGGTCAAATAATTAATGGTAATGAGCGCTATGATATCTATGTGCGACTCGGTAAGCAGTTTAGGGAGGATCCGCAACGCATTGCGGATCTTAGACTGCAATCACCCACTGGTGCGTGGGTTCGCTTAGGCGATGTCGCTGAAATCACCATCGAATCAGGCCCACCACAAGTGCGTCGTGATGATGTCCAAAGGCGTGTTGTCATTCAGGCCAATGTACAAGGCCGTGATATGGGGAGTGTGGTCGCGGATATTCGTCGGGTTATTAGCGATAAGGTGGTTTTACCACCGGGCTACTCCGTTGATATCGGCGGGCAATTTGAAAACCAACAAAGAGCGCAGCAACGTTTGATGGTGGTTGTCCCACTGTCTATCGCACTCATCGCACTCATTCTCTATTTTGCGTTTACCTCGGTAGGCCAAGCATTGCTGATATTGGTGAACTTACCGTTAGCCATGATCGGGGGCATTGTCGCTCTTTACCTCACTGGTCAGTACCTATCGGTGCCTAGCTCAATCGGTTTTATTACGCTGTTTGGGTTAGCCGTGCTCAATGGTGTTGTTATGGTGGAAGCCATTAATTTACGGATTGAGTTCGGCGAAAAGGATATCGAAAAAGCTGTTTTTGAGGGTGCTATATCTCGATTACGCCCCGTATTAATGACGGCGATTGTTGCCGCTTTGGGGCTGATACCAATGATACTGTCGAACGGTGTTGGTTCTGAAATTCAGCGACCTCTCGCGACAGTCATTGTAGGCGGATTAGTCACGGCCACATTCTTAACATTGTTTGTGTTGCCGGTGTTATACGGATGGTTTTCTAAGGGGAAAATAGCCGATATGCATTAAAAGACCGTTGCTAAGCCCTCGATGGAATCGCACTCCGTCGAGGGGGGAGAGTTTGTCTTTCATATTGTCGGGTTTGTTGCATTAGAAATCTGGCTTAAATGGCCGTCACTACAATCTGTTGATTTTACTGATCTATGGATTCGAGAATCGGACACCCATCTGGGCTGCCCCCACACAAATTGGTCAGCAATCGCAGCTCATCTCTTAAGGTGCCCAGCTCGCTGATATGTTCTTCTATCTCCATTAATTTTTGATGGGCCATCTCTCTTACGTTAGATTTCGCCTTTTGCGGATTCTCGCGAAAACGCAGTAATTGTGCAATTTCATCCAAGCTAAATCCCATCTTTTGCGCCCGTTTAATAAAGCGTAAGTGAGAGAGGTTCTTGTCATGGTAAAAACGTACTCCCGCGTTATTGCGCTGCACTTTGGGCATTAGCTTGATTTTTTCGTAATAGCGCAACGTGTCGGCACTGACACCTAACTCTGCCACCACTTCACCAATTCGTTTCATCACTCACTTGTTTCCCAGGCGTTCACGAATCGCCTGTTGCAATTTGGCCTTAGAGGGCAATGCAGCAAACACGAGTTCGTTATTTAGCGCAATTGCCGGAGTGCTCAAAATACTCAAGCTGACCGCGTAATCGATTTCTTCGACTACGTTGATTTCACGGTACTGGATATTGGCCTCGTCAAATTCACTAATGACGTCTTTGACCAGCGATTTCGCTTTTTGACAACGGCTACAATACGAAGCGGTTAATACCTCAACGACCACTAGTTGATTCATCGGTAACCCCTCGCCTGGCTCATTGTGGCTTCCCCGGCGGTCTGAAAGCCAATACTCGATTGTTGCCTAGATCTGTGGCAAACAAAGTTCCATCGGGGGCGACGGCTACCGCCGTGATGTAGGCGAACTGTCCCGGCCCGTTGCCATCGTGGCCAAAGGCTGTGAGAAAATGTCCCTCTGGGTCGTATTTCTGCACTCGATTATTGTAGAAATCGGCAACAAAAACATTGCCTTCAGGCCCCACGGTCACTGATGTTACGGTGGTAAACCAACCCGGGAATGGGCCGAAAATGTTCATGGCCAGCGGGCCACCCCATTTTCGACGGAATTTACCTGACGACGCGAATACTTGGATGCGGTCGTTATAGCCATCCGCCACTAAGAGCTGGTCGTCGTTGCCAATCGCTACATCGGTGGGGTAGTTGAACTCTTCGGCCCAAATACCGACCTGGGCCGTCGTTCCCCATTGTTCAATAAAACTCCCGTCGGCGTTAAGATGTTGGATACGTTGATTATAGAAGTCCGCCACAAAAAGCTCCCCTCTGCTGTTCAATGCAACCCCTCCCGGTGAGTTAAATTGGCCAGGTCCATCACCACTGCTACCAATACTGCGATGGAACTTCCCGTCCAGTCCAGCGGTCGTTCCAGTAATCGGCGATATAGAGCGTATTCTCGTAGATACTCAGATTCATTGGACGACCCAATTGGCCTGGTTTATCACCCGAAGCACCAAACTGGCGCAGAAAACGTCCCCCATGGTCGAATACTTGTATACGACCATTACGGGAATCACTGACAAAAACCTCGTCCGCAGTCACGGCAATACCGGTAGGGTCGTGAAACTGTCCTGGGTTGCTGCCTTTTCCTCCCCAGTCTAGGGTAAAACGGTAAGGTGGTTCTTGCTCAGAAGGTATCCACAACAACCATACCATCAGCATCACCCCTCCAAGTAGCAGTCCCAGAGTCATGAGGCTTCTTATTACCCATCGTTTCATGCGGTTTTCTCTTTGTCTAAAAATTCATACGAAAACTGGTCGTAACAATCTGGTCATTCTTTAGTGCGCTACCGTTTAAATTTTGAGAGATTGGCTTTTGCACCACCGCTTCCAACACCCACCGCTTGGTGACATATTGCACGCCAGGCGACAGCCAGACCGTGTCACCGCCGGAGTTGTGGTCATTCTGTCCGCCCATGTAATTTTTATCCTGGTGAAGGTAATTGGCCTCTAACACACCGTAGAAAAAGCCTGGTACACCGCCAGTGAGTTTTCTTGGCCATAATCGGTATTGCCAAGAAAGATCCAGGCGGATTTCATCACCGGCTTCGAAATTGTTGGCTTCACGGTTGTCTCGATAACTGAATTGACCATCGAGCTGGTAGCCCAGGGTTTGGTAGGTTGCAACAATGCCACCCGTCCAATCCCAGGCTCCACTACCATTTTGCATAGACGGAGGAAGGGGGCCGAAACCGTCTTTCTTGTTATCATCTCCAGTGGGGGCAGTGAAACCACCGATACCAGACAAACGGAATGTGCGTCCTTTGGCATCATCTTGCCATAACGTATAACGAGCGAATATGGTGGCGTCACCCTGGCCTTGGTTATCTCTCTTAATTTCCATTCCGGTACTGTTCATTTCTAAGGTTTTATCGACATAAGGCAGAATGCCGAAAATGGCTAACTTACTATTCACCCCGTAACCCAATACCGAAATTGCGACGATAACACGCATATCTCGATCAGCTTCACTGGGGTCATCACTGGATTGCAGCCAGCGAAGCTGTTGTCGAAAAATAAACTCTCCCTCAGCTACTGGCATTGCCGTATTAAACGTAATCGCACCCGCCATAACCGAGTTTGATACCACCATGGAAAGGCTTAGAAGGACTTTTACCGGAACCAACAACAAACATCTCAACACGATTAATCGTCCTTAATTGCTTTGAAGGAACGCAAGCTAAACCCGGCTTTTGTCACCGCCTTCATCGCCTGGTTTCTATCAAGGGTGCTGCCGTCTTTTACCCCGACGACAACAACCGCCTTTTCGATGTCCGTTTCCACCGTTTCCACACCGTCGAGTTTATGCAATTGTTTTTCAATGCCGTACGCACAAAATGGGCAGGACAAACCGTCCACTCCGATGTCGTAGGTAGGCCCCTGCGCCCAAACATGGGAGGCTACCATCAACATTAAAAGGAATAATGCACGAATAGGACTCATCTCAATCTCCTTAAAAGTTCATCTAACGCTTTGGGACCTGTAGTCTAGGGTAAACGTTACTACTTGGAGTCGACTCTAGGTCAAATAGTTTTATTAAAAATCAATAAAATAGTGGTTTGAGTGTAAAAAGCTCTGTTCAAGGATGCGACGTTATAATTCGTTGTCCCTGAACAGAAGCTTGAGCATTAGCGCTCAGACGCGTTTTGTGGGTTAATGCTCGGCAATTTCCATAAAACAAATAACGCCGGAAATACCAATAACACCACCACCATCGCCGAGGCGGTGCCGCCCACCATAGGTGCCGCAATGCGTTTCATCACATCGGCGCCGGTATCATCGCTCATCAAGATTGGTACCAGTGAGATCGACAGGGTCAGTCCGGTCATCAACATCGGTCGGATACGTTGGGCAGCTCCCAGCGCCACTTCTTCATAGAATTGAGCGTGGCTCATTTGTGGCATGCGCTGTTTTGCCTCGCTGAGGGCATGATCCAAGTAGTGCAGCATCAGCAGTCCCAGCTCCGCCGCCAATCCCGCCATGGCGATCATGCCAACCCACACCGCGACGCTGAGTTTGTAGTCCAGAGCATAGAGCAGCCAGATAGATCCCATCAGGGCAAAGGGCATGGCGGATAGCACAAACAGCGTGTCGCTGAAGCGGCCGCGATGCAAATAAAGCAGTAGAAACACGGCCAGCAAGGTGGCCGGTACCACCCATTGCAGTTTGGCCTTGGCGCGTTCGTAGTACTGAAACTGCCCAGCCCAGGCCAAGCGATAACCGGCCGGTAGCGCAACTTGCTCAGCAACCACTTGCTTGGCCTGGGTGACATAATCGGCCACGCCTAGATCGCCTTTGATATCGACGAAGACGAAGCCTACCAACTGGCCGTCTTCAGTGCGGATCATCGGTGCGCCGGTGCGAAAGTTGATATCCGCCACTTCAGTGATGGGCACCTGAGTGCCGGTCTTGGTTGGCACCAGTACTTTTTTCAGGTTTTCAATGGAGTCGCGATAATCCCGCGCATACCGCACAATGACCTGATAGCGCTCGCGGCCTTCCACCGTTTGTGTGGCGGGTATGCCGCCGACCGCCGCCATCAACACCTCTTGCACATCCTGGACATTGAGCCCATAACGCGCAGCGGCATCGCGGTCGATATCAAAATCGAGGAAATAACCGCCAGTCAAACGCTCAGCAAAGGCGCTACGGGTATAGGGTGCGGTACGCGGGTCATCCTGTAGCGCCCGCTCAATCGACACAGCGGTTGCTTCGATCTGGGCGAGATCATCGCCAAACACCTTGATCCCCAGGGTACTGCGAATACCCGTGGCCAGCATTTCGGTGCGGGTCTGGATCGGCATCCACCAGATATTGGGCATGCCAGGATAGCGCAGCTTTTCATCCATTTCGGCGATCAGGGCGTCCCAGGTCAGACCTTCACGCCATTGATCTTTGGGTTTGAGCGTGATTACGGTTTCTACCATGGACAGCGGCGCCGGATCGGTGGCGCTCGTTGAGCGGCCCACCTTACCAAAGACCCTCTCCACTTCGGGAAAGGCCTTGAGCTGTTTGTCCATGCTTTGCAGTACTTTCCCGGCTTCAGTAATCGACATGCCCGGCAGTGCGGTCGGCATATAGAGAATGCTGCCTTCATTGAGTGGCGGCATAAACTCGTTGCCCAGTTGTTTGGCGATAGGCCAAGTAAGGATCAGCGACAATAACGCCAGACCAACTACCGGCCAACGAAAGCGAATGCCAAAGCGGATCATCGGTAGGAACAAAGCCACTAACAGCCGATTGAGGGGGTTGTGCTCGGAATGGAGCTTGCCTCGCACCAGCAATACCGCTAGCGCTGGGATCAAGGTCACGGAAAGCATGGCGGCAAAGGCCATGCTGTAGGTTTTGGTAAAGGCCAGCGGTTTGAACATACGGCCTTCGGTGGCTTCCAGTGAGAATACTGGGATGAAGGAAATGGTGATGATCACTAGCGAGAAAAAGATGCTCGGTCCCACATCCTGCATAGCCTGAATGATCAACGCCTTTCTGTCGGCCTCGGGATGCTCACGACTTAATTTTTTATGCACATTGTCCATCATCACCACAGCGGCATCTACCATGGCACCAATGGCCACGGCGATACCCCCCAGGGACATGATATTGGCCGTCAGCCCTTGGCTTGCCATGGGAATGAAAGCCAGCAAAATCGCAATAGGTAAAGTGATGCAGGCGACCAATGCGGAGCGCACATGCAGCAAGAAAGCAAAGATGATGAGCGACACCACAATCATCTCTTCAATCAAGGTATGTTTTAGTGTGTCAATCGCGCGTTTTATCAAATCCGATCGGTCATAAGTAATCACCACTTCCACACCATCGGGCAGTCCCGCTTGCACATCTTGCAAACGTTGTTTGACGCGCTCAATCACATTGAGGGCATTTTCACCGTAGCGCATCACCACGATGCCACCCACGGTCTGTCCTTCGCCGTCCAGTTCCGCCAACCCACGCTGCATGGCGGGGCCTATAGTGATCTCGGCCACTTGTGACAGCTTTATCGGCACATGGTTGTTATCCACGCCGATGACGACCTTAGTCAGATCCTCCTTGGATTTGAGATAACCCCGGCCGCGCACAAAATGTTCGTGGCCCGAGATTTCCAAAACCCGGCCACCCACATCATTATTCGAGCGCCGAATGGCCTCGATCACCTTGCGCAGAGTGATGCCAAAACTGGCCAGCCGATGAGGATCGACTTGTACCTGGTATTCTTTGACAAAACCACCGACCGAGGCCACTTCCGCGACACCGTCAATGGCCGTCAGCCAATAGCGGAGTTTGAAATCCTGCAGGGCGCGCAGTTCGGCCAAATCGTGCTTGCCGGTTTTATCCACCAACGCATATTGAAACACCCAGCCGACCCCAGTGGCATCCGGTCCCAGCGTAGGCTGCACGTCATCCGGCAATTGAGTGGCCACCGTATTCAGGTATTCCAGCACTCGCGAGCGCGCCCAATAGATATCGGTGCCATCCTCGAAGATGACATAAACAAAACTCGCACCCAAAAAGCTTTGCCCGCGCACAAAACGGACATTGGGTACTGACAACAGGGCCGTCGTGAGAGGATAAGTGATTTGGTCTTCCACCAAATCCGGGCTACGCCCAGACCATTGGGTGTAGACAATCACTTGGACATCCGACAGGTCGGGGATCGCATCCAGTGGTGCCTGTAAAAGACTACGATATCCCCACGTGGCCAAAATCAATACCAGTAAAATGGTGATCCCCGGTTTGTTGGCGCAATAGGCGATAATGTTAGCGATCCAACCGTTCTGTTCGGTAGGCGGTAGATCTTGATTAGAATTTACCATTGGCCCATCCCCGACTTGAGTTTGCTTTCAGCAGCGATCAGGAAGTTGCCGGAAATGACGATGGCATCATCTTCTGCTAAACCTTGGCGCACGATGATCCATTGACCATCACTGTAACCGGTGCGGATGGTTTGAGGTTTCAAGCGGCCTTCACCCAAATCCCGAAACACAATGCGTTTCTCCCCCGAAGCCATGACGGCATCTTCGGGTATCACCAACATGTCCCCAAGGTCAGCATTCAAGGTAACCGTGGCAAACAGGCCTGGTTTTAGGTGACCATTGGTGTTGCTGACTTGAAGGCGCACGCGGGCAGTTCGGGTGCGATTGCCAAGGAAAGGATCGACCTGCATCACCTGGGCGTCGAAACCCCGCTCCATTAAATTGGGTAAGCGCACTCTGGCGCTCATACCGGATTCGATCAACGGCAAGTCCTGTTCATAGGCGTAGGCTTCAATCCAAAGGTTGGATAGATCGGCCAACCGCAACAGACGTTCGCCGCGCTTAAACGCGGAACCACTGACGATACGCTTTTCGATCA
This sequence comes from Pseudomonadales bacterium, assembly GCA_016765265.1. Taxonomy (GTDB): domain Bacteria; phylum Pseudomonadota; class Gammaproteobacteria; order Pseudomonadales; family DC-out160; genus DC-out160. Next base: position 9,003 of record JAESQG010000090.1, read on the forward strand.
CTACGCCATCGGTTGGCGCAAAAATCGGCACATAATCTTGTGCCTTGCCCTGGCGTTCCAGCCAGCTGATTTGCGCGGCATTGAGTCCCCACAAAGAAAGGCGCTTACGACTGGCGGCCGTCAAGGCTAGACGCTGTGAGCCCGCGCCTGCGCGCTTGAATGTTTCCAGGTATTCTTCCTGCAACGAGAGCAATTCCGGGCTGTACACCGAAAACAAAATCTCTCCCTTGCGAATAGTTTTCCCCTCAAAGTTGGCTTTTAAATCGCCAATCCAGCCATCAAACCGCAGGCTGACATCGCTCAATCGCGTCTGATCATAGGTTACTTGGCCTTGCAGGCGGATCGGAACCTTAAAGTGTTTTCTCACCACCTTGCCGGTTTTTACCCCAATAACCTGACGTCGACCTTCATCCACCAGAATACTGCCACTTTGCAACTCCTCACGGGTCACTGGCACTAGATCCATACCGCAGATCGGGCAGGTACCCGGTGCCGCTGATTTGACTGACGGATGCATGGAGCAGGTGTGGTAAGCGACATCCCCAGTAGGTGTCGCCGTGGTCAGCGTGATCCCTTTGCGGCTAGTGGCCACATCGAATGACAGATCCACATGATGAGCTTCATCGGTAGCAACATCCACCGCCAAAGGCCAAGAACCTGCCATGGGCAGATCGAACTACCCCTGATACACGCCGGGAGCGATTTCAGTAATATCAGCCTGAGCGTACATCGCAGGCATGGCACCCATGGCGGGCATTTCACCAACTGCTCGGACTTTGGCACCCTGGAGTGGTTGACCCTGATTGTCCCGCACCTGGATCACCACACGGTTTTTACCCACTTGCGGCGTCTCGGGCTGTACGGATACTGCCAATTGAAAAGGACCGGCGTTGATAAAGTCGGCAGTGGTTGCGAGGGTGTTTTGAGTGCTGAACGGGGACATCGTTGACCAGTCTTTCTGCACGCCCCACAGGGCAATGATTAACATGGCCATCATTACCGATAGGCCAATGAAGTATTCTTTGCGTAGCCCATTCATCCACTTATTCATGAGTGTTTACCCCTTGATCGAGACCATCGTTTTTTGGCGGAGTGTTGCGTGTCTCACTCCACTTTTCGTTCCACTCTGTCATTTGCACCAGTCCGGCCGAAGCGGTTAGTCCGGCAAAGTGCGCATACTGGTCACGCAGTGCCATTTGGGTCTTACGCTCGGTGGCCAGCAACTGACGCTGGCCGGTGAGTAGTGACAAAAAATCCCCCGATCCAGACCGGTATTCATCTCGGGCGGTGGTGAGACTCTCTTCCGCCAGTGGTAATAGGTCATTTTCATAGAGCCGATGCACGTCGATGGCCTGCTGCCAGAAACTGTGTGCCTGCATCAGTTGCTCTCTCAACTGCACCCGTAAGTCCTGTTGTTCCCAGCGCAGCGCATTTTTCTCTGCGTGCAGGCTGTCTTCTCGGTTGCTGCGCTTACCAAAGTCAAACGGCAGGTTAAAGCTCACGCCGATCACCCAGCGTTGTTCGTCATTCATCCACAAACTGTTGTAACGCGCCATCGCGGAAAAATTGGGATAGCGATTCTTTTCTGCCAGGGCCAGTTCGCTGTTTTTTTGCCGCTTTTGTGCGTTCAATCCCCGCATGGCAGGCTGGCGATCCAATACGGACAGCCATGCGTCGAACGCACCCGTTGGCAAGCGAGTGAGAGGCAAATCGGAATCCATGGTGAAGTTGGTCGTTGTAGGAAGATTGGCCAGACGTCTCAATTTGCTCGCATCGCGCTCAATATTCGCCTTGAGTTCGATGGCTTCCTGTAACAATAAATGATGTTCATGGGTGGCTTGCAATACGGCTGACTTGTTGCTGGTCCCCGAGCCATACTTGGCACGCACCACTGCGATAAACTCCTGCCAAAGCGCTCGGTGCCTCTGGTTAATGGACAGAAGCTTGCGATGGTATTGCCACTGTGCATAGGCTAATCGAACGCCACTAGCCAAGCGTACCTGCCCCTGACTCTGCCGTGCCAGCCAGACATCGGATTGGGCATCGGCGGCCTTTCCCCGCAATGACAACACTCCCGGCCAGGGCAAGGGCTGCCTGAGCTCAACGATATAGCCGTCATCGAATCGGTCTTCGCCAAAAGTCTGTGGTGCTACACCCAGCATTAGTTTGGGATCGTCAAGCTGGCCCACACTTTGAGCTCGGTATCGTTGCGCCGCTAAACGTTCCCCGATGGCTTGTTGCCCGGCATTACAGGCAAGCGCTAACCGCACCAGCATTTCGGCGTCGGTAATGACTGACACCTGGCAATCAGACTCCGCCAGGACAATAGATGGGGAGAGAAAGCACCCCACAAAAAACGGTACGATAACTGGCCGTACCAGGCGTTGAAAATAAGTCACAGTTAACTCCTTAGGAAATCCCATGCCGAGCCACGCGAAAAACGCAAACTATCGGCAGCTATTCGATAATCGAAAACGAATGGAAATATCCTGCGATCGTTCAGAATTGAACGTCAGGATCTCAAGGAGTGACTAGATACGTAGGCGTAACGTGGAAAGATAAATATTCGTTCCCGGACTGCCGGGATCGGCATCGAGATCCCAGATTTCAGGGAGTAATGGTGGATTAGCAACTTCAGGCCAGAGGCTGACCAGCAGGAAAACAAGAGTTGTTTGTGGCAGTTCGAATGCAGGGCCGGATTGCAGAGCGACAGGATCGTTGGATTCTAGATCGCTGGCTTTTAAGGTGAGTTCAGTACTGATGTCGCAACAGGATAAGTGCTCGGATTGACCATCGTCAGCCTGTTTTTGCACGGCCATGTCACCGCAACAGCAATGTTTGATCGGACCACTGTGTTCCATCATTTGACAGGCAAACACGGTTTGCACTTGCAACAGCAAGCCCAACAGCATGAGTGCTACGATTGCCTTTTTCTGCCAACATGATGCTCTGAATGAATTCATTTGCCGAATAATCTGACCTGTATGTAAATCAGGGATAATAACCCCGTATCTTAATGCTGAGTCAAGCATTAATAATAGAAAAATGCTACTTCCGTTTGACCATCATAGCGGCCATTTTCTCTTTATCAGCCTTTTTCTGTGTCCGTGCTGGCACTAGTTACTTGATTGTGAGCTTTGCTGGAGAAGATTGCGTATCACGCGATGTGGGCTTTTATATATATGGCCAACGCCATGGGTAGACTGATCGGAACGCTATTGTCTGGCTGGATATTTCAAGATTATGGACTTATTGCCTGTTTATGGATTTCATCAGCCTTCCTCGCTTTGGCCGCTTTAATTTCGCTGACGCTGCCAACACATAAGACTCCAGAAGAAATCTCCTCCCCAAATATTTGAGTGAGGAGGACAGCGGCCCAGCTTAATACGTTCTCAAATCAAGCGTGGATAAATCTGTATCTGGCAGGGTTGACTGATGGTAGTAGTAGGCGTTTATTGCTCGTGCAAGGGCTTGTTGAAAAATACTGTTAAAATCAGTGGCCTATGGTTTTGTTTGCATTTGTTTCCTTGTTCTGCAAGCTTGCAGAACAAAAATAATGGAACTAATATTGTTCAGTGCGCTCTATGCACCCGTAAGGTAAATGGATCACTTCGGTAGTTAAGCGAATAATGCGGATAGCAAAGTACAAAAATATAATCGTAGCACTACTGATGATGGCTTTTATTGGCCAGGCGGTGGCGTCTGCGAGCACCGTTTGCCAAATGCAGTCAGTACCCTCTCAGTCTCATCAGAAAATGGCGGGTACTGACACAAAAAATCATTCCCAGCATATGGGCTTAGATTCTTCATCTACAGATGAAATTGCCACTTTTGACCGTTGTCCTGCTTGTGACTGCAGCTTAGGTGGGTGCATTGCCGTTGTGTTGCCCGAGTCTCAATCAGTGTTTGCAGCTAGTCTCGGTTCATTAACCATTGATTACAATGAGTTGGCTGAAAGTGAGCTGACCGTTTCTCTTTACCGTCCCCCTATTGCCCGCTAATTCAAGGTAAGTGCGCCTGAGTTTTGGCGCTCCTTGCTCGACCTATATTAGCGGGAGTCCAAAAAACTCCCAATTAAAGGCTTGAAAAGGCCTAGGTTCTTCGTGGGAGTTATCATGAAAATGAGTATCAATGAGGTGCGATGGCTTGCTGTCATTGCACTATCTTGGGGTGTTGTTGCGTATTCGGACAGTGCTGATTTAGCCAAGGTATCAACCCCCACCGTCCTATCGGCTAGACAAGTGTCTCTGGATGTTTATAAAAGCCGAACCTGCGGTTGCTGTAAAAAATGGATCACGCATGTCGAGGGCCTGGACTTTGAAGCCACGGTACATCACCCTGAAAATTTGAGCAGAATCAAGACCGATAAAGGCATTGCTCCTCGCTACCAATCCTGTCATACGGCCGTTTCCAAGGAGGGTTATGTCTTCGAAGGCCATATTCCTGCCGGTATCATTCAGCGTTTCCTTGCCAACCCGCCTCTTTATGCCATTGGTCTGGCTGTGCCCGGTATGCCAATGGGCAGCCCAGGTATGGAGGTGGGAAACCGGCAAGACGAATACGATGTCTTACTGCTTAAAAAAGAGGGTAATGCCGAGGTCTATGACCATATTGGCGCCAGCCGCTCAGATGATAACGAAAATTTATAGAGGATAAGAGATGAAAGAAACTAATTCATTACCGACGCGTATTGATAATCCATCATCATCGCGTCGACGTTTTGTCACCGGCATTGCGGCGGGTGGAGCATTGATGGGGCTGGGCATTGCTCCGAGTTTGTCCTTTGGTTTAACTGCCAATAGCATCCGCCCGCAAACCTTGCGTGGTAAACAGTTTGATCTGAATATTGGCTACCAACGGGTTAACTTCACCGGCACAGAGCGAATAGCCACTGCGGTCAATGGTTCTATGCCCTCGCCAATTTTACGTTGGCGTGAAGGTGATCGCATCACGTTAAGGGTGACCAATCACCTGGCCCATGACAGCTCTATCCACTGGCACGGGATTATCTTGCCAACCGATATGGATGGCGTACCGGGGTTGAGTTTTGATGGCATTAAACCTGGCGAAACCTATGAATATCAGTTTGATGTTAATCAAAGCGGGACCTATTGGTACCACAGTCATTCTGGGTTTCAGGAGCAAACTGGCATGTACGGTGCGATTGTTATAGACCCGAAAGAGCCTGATCCGGTGAGCTATGATCGCGACTATGTCGTGGTTCTATCGGACTGGTCTGACGAAGCCCCTGAGAATGTCTACGCCAAACTGAAAAAAATGAGTGACTATTACAATTTTCGCGAACGCACCGTCGGGGACTTGTGGCGGGATATTCAGAATAAAGGTGTGGCGCAAACCTGGAACGCGCGTAGCATGTGGAATCAGATGCGCATGAGTGACAGGGATCTTTCCGACGTCACAGACTATACCTATACCTACTTGATGAATGGTGTTACTCCAGATGATGGGTGGCTGGGTTTGTTCAAGCCTGGAGAAAAAGTCCGCTTGCGCTTTACCAACTGTGCCGCCATGACCAACTTTGATGTGCGTATTCCCGGCTTGAAGATGACGGTTGTTGCCTCTGATGGTCAAAACATTGAGCCGGTTACTGTCGACGAGTTCCGTATCGGTGTTGCGGAAACGTATGATGTCGTTGTTGAACCGAACGATGACAGTGCCTATACCATTTTTGCTCAAAGCATTGATCGTACAGGTTATACACGAGGAACCTTAACATCGGATACCAGTTTGGCCGCTGAGGTGCCCAAAATGGATCCAGCACCTATTCTGGGGCACCGTGATATGGGCATGGGAATGAATCATAGTATGCCTGGAATGGATCACAGCAAAATGTCGGGGATGGATCACAGTAAAATGCCGGGGATGGATCACAGTAAAATGCCGGGGATGGATCACAGTAAAATGCCGGGGATGGATCACAGTCAGCAGGGTGGCAACAATAAAAAATTGGGTAAAGCGGGCTATGGTAGCACCAGCTCGATTACCCATGTACAAAGTGAATTTGGCCCCCATGTGGATATGCGCGCTGATAGTCCACAAAATGGTTTGAGTGATCCCGGTATTGGTCTACGTGAGCATCAACGCTTGTACGGTCGGCGCGTTTTGAACTATGCAGACATTCGTAACCTCTATCCCACGATAGATCAACGTGAACCCAGCCGAGAAATTGAGTTGCACCTTACCGGCAATATGAGCCGTTATATGTGGTCGATCAACGGTATTAAATTTGCCAATGCGGATCCACTGCAACTGAAGTACGGAGAGCGGGTCCGTATTACCCTGGTCAATGACACCATGATGACCCATCCCATTCATCTTCATGGAATGTGGAGTGAGCTGGAAACGGGAGATCCAAAATACATACCACGCAAACATGTGGTGATCGTGCAGCCTGGTTCTAAAATCAGTTATTTGGTCACCGCAGATGCGATAGGAAGATGGGCTTATCACTGCCATTTATTGTACCACATGCCCGGTATGTTCCGGGAAGTCAGAGTTAGTTAGAGGGACCGAAGTCATGAATAAACGAATGCTTAAAAAAAACGTATCACTATCGACAGTGTTGTTAAGCGTATTGGCGTCAACGTTTTCGATAGTCTCAATCCCGGTTGTAGCTGGAGCTCAGGATGATCCGTTGCTAACGACAGTCATTGTTGATCAGCTCGAATTCCGAGATGGAGAGGATGGAAACCCCTTGGTTTTGGAGGGGCAAGGGTGGATAGGTCGAGATCTGGAAAAACTCTGGATAAAGGCGGATGCAGAGCGCATTGCCGGTAGAACAGAGGAGGCAGAACTGCAGGTTTTATATAGTCAGGCTGTTGCGCCCTACTGGGATTTCCAGTTGGGGCTGCGTAAAGATTTTAAGCCCACTCCAGATCGAAGTTGGGCGGTGATTGGCTTTCAAGGACTAGCGCCCTATTTCTTTGAAGTGGATGCCGCTTTATTTGTGGGCGAAAATGGTGGTACCGCACTGCGGGTTGAAGCCGAATATGAGTTGTTGTTCACTCAGCGATTGATTCTTACGCCGGATATTGAAATTAATTTCTACGGCCAGAATGATGAAAGTCTCGGTGTTGGTTCGGGCTTGTCTA
>JAESQG010000091.1 GCA_016765265.1 Pseudomonadales bacterium
AGCTATAAACGAGTTTTGGCAAGTACGCTGGTTAACGGAATTTTGATAACTCAGTTCTATGGAAAAACGATAATCTGGGTTGCAAGCAACTTCGATTTATGGAAATATTTTGATAACAAGAATGCAGGATATTCGGCTTGTTTCCAATGTAGAAATCCTTGCCGGAGCAAATGTTATTGGAGCANATGGAGGGGGAAGTTTTAGTTTGAATGTAATAATGCGATAGCATTTGTTTCTTTTTGTAACTTTTTATTGTACGAATTGAAAAGTGTGAAATGGGTTCGGTCTTTTTGATGTTTAGGTATGTAGATTGCCTTTTGATGAAAATTTGAACCATACATAAGCAGCGAATAGAACCGCTGTTATCTTAGACTTGGTGGGCCATACGTGTGAGACTTCTAGTGTGTAGTGCAAGTGGTGGTCACGATAAGAATAATAAGAATACTGAAAATGAGTAGAGTTGATAGTCTAGATTATTTGAAGGGAGTGGGTTGTATATTAATGATACCGGCTCATACGCTGTTAATCGATTTAGATGACAAGGGTACCTACTATATCTATGCGACTGTACACTTTTTTGCCTGCCTTTTTTTCGCGGCCTCTGGCGTTACCACTCTTTATCAAGCAGATCAGCGTCCAAAACCATACCTATTCATGTACTTTTTGGTCCTATTTTTTGTAGGCCTCACCTATACCTCGGTTTTTAGCCCTTTGTGGCTCTTTGATTTTCGATTGGAAATCGTCCAAATCATTATGCTGGGATGTATGTCTTTATTATTGATGCGCCATATTTTTGGAAATCGCTGGAATCTGTATCTTGCGGTGGCTATGGCGATATTTTTGGTGAAGGTAGCCAGTGATAGATGGTTCCCTGGATGGAGAGGTGCGGGTGTTTTGTTTCCTCATATGGATTATGTTCCCTGGCATTTGAGGCCGGAGGGTACACCGGGTGTTGCAGTAGGATTTCCGGTTTTTCCTTGGCTATATTTGTTTCCTCTTGGAGTGTATTGCTTTTTTGCCCCATTGAAATGGGTATGGTTAATATCGGGTATCGCTTTAGTCGCGGTATTGGGAATGCTGTACCAATACGGTGTTGGTGGTTTTAATGCCAAATGGAATATGTCTATTGAACATTTTCTTACTATCACCTTTATCACCTGTTTCAGCTTTGTCATTGTTCGCTCAGTTCCCCTAGAGAAGTTACCTTTGCAAAAAATAGCCGTTTATTGGGGGCGTTCCTCACTTACTTTTCTTTATGTGCATTTAATAGTGATTAATTTGGCTGGTGTTATTTTGGCTATAGTNGGTTCGAAAGAGACGCCATTCGCGCAATATATTTGGTATACGGTTAGCTATATTGGCACTTATTATGCGATGAAGTGGGTGATGGGCTTGCGTTCTTCTACGTGGATGCAAAAAGAATCCTCATGGATCATTCTATTATTGGTGGTGTTCACGATGCCTGTTCTCGCCTATTTCACCCCACAGTTGAAGATGCTTGTGTCGGTTTCCGGGCTATTGATTGGTTTATTTATGGCCCACAANTACANGGCCATTAAAGATTTCCCTAGTTTGAAAAAATTGCTCCCAACTCATGAGGAGGTGAAACCANAAGAAACGTGATCTATANAAGGGGAGTATTAAAAGGANNTTNAAANGCAGAATGTAGTACCNTATNGNNCATTCCGCACGGCAAGAAAGCCTACAAACCCAAAGTAGATATATTTTAAACGCGTTCCAGAGCAAAGCCGATATACTTACAGTATTCAACTCCCTATCATCACTTCATGGGAGGGAATGTTGCGTATTTAGGAAGAAAACGGAAAACTACTCTGGGTTTATAGTGACTCAAATAATAAGAATAAGTAGTGAATAGTAAGGGTTTGATCGAATGTCGGTAATGGAGCTATTGGGTGTTTTAGCTGAAAAGAAAATTAAGCTTTGGCTTGAGGGCGAAGCTTTGCGTTTTAGTGCCCCTGCTGAGGCATTTGCCCCTGAATTAAAAGCCAAAGTTGTTGAACAAAAAACCTCGATCATTGCATTTTTGAAAGAAGCGCAAAAGACCCAACTTAATACCATTCCTAAAGCTGATCGTAGCGAGCCTATTCCTTTATCGCTGACACAACAGCGCTTGTGGATTCTACATCAGCTAGAACCCGAAAGTGTTGCCTATAATATGCCGATTATTTTGAAATTGGTGGGTGATTTCAAAGTAGATTATTTTGTAGCGGCATTGCANCAGGTGGTAGCGCGCCACGAATCCATGCGCACCCAAATTGTTCAAGATGGTCTCGTNGCCTACCAGAAGATAAGTAGCCAGGGCTTGAAGCCAATATTAACTGAAGACATTAGTGAGCTGTCGGAAGATGAGCAAGAAACACGTATACAAATGGAAGTCGACCGTGAGCTAAAAACCCCATTTGAATTGGGAGCCGATCCTCTTCTTCGTGTAAGACTACTAAAAACGTCGCCCAATAAGTCTCAGCAATCACAACACGTTTTAATGATGTGTATGCATCATATCATCACAGATGGTTGGTCTCTTGGGATTGTCGTGNAAGAGCTGATGACTTATTACAATGCCTTTGTCAAAAAGCCCTCTCTTTTCGCGAAAACTTCCGACCTGAATTCTCAGCCAGAGCTGGAGATACTGCCAGAGCTGGAGATACTGCCAGAGCTGGAGATACAGTACGCGGATTTTTCAGTATGGCAACGACAATGGTTGGCCGGTAACGAGCTGGATCGGCAATTGGATTTCTGGCGAGATTACCTGCCGCGTGATGGTTTCGTATTGAACCTTCCTACGGATTACGAGCGAGGTAGTAAACCGCTGTTAGCGGGAAGTTCCGTTTCTCGCCTAATGCCTGTTTCCGTGCGTGAAGGTTTTAAGCGTCTCGTTCAAACAGTGGATGCTACTCTTTTTATGGGGTTGTTAGCCGTATTTGATGTGCTATTAGCGAAGTATTCTAATCAGAGCCAAATTAATGTGGGTACGCCTAATGCGGGTCGCAACCGTATTGAGATAGAAGGCTTAGTCGGGTTCTTTATTAGTACGCTGGTATTGAGCACTAAAGTGGAAAAGCGTGATCGCTTTATTGATGTCTTGAAGCGAGTCNAGGAGGGGGCGGTTGGGACCTTTACCAACCAAGATGTGCCTTTTGAAAAACTGGTAGAAGAGCTACAACCCGAACGGGATTTAAGTCGCACGCCGTTGTTTCAGGTATTCTTTAATTTACTTAATCTTCCAGACACAGAACAAAGCTTCGAAGGCATAGAGATAGAGAGTTTGTTAGCTGATGACGTGGGGCAAGTGTCAAAATTTGACATGACCGTTTATGCCAAGGAAGTAGCAGATGGTCTTCAGTTTGATATTATTTATAATTCCAGCCTATACACAAGTGCTCGAATGGAGATGATGTTAGCGCATTTTGAAATGTTGCTTAAGGCCGTTGCAGAAAATCCTGAAACAACGATTGATGAGTTATCCCTAGTTGATGTGGGTTCTGTTGATGTGGGTTTAACTGACGTAGGTTTAGTTGAAGTTGATAAGAAAAATGATCTCGATGGATTGGGAGATCAGTATCTACCTTCACAAGATATCCTGACGAGAATAGCGAATGCTTGTGAAGAAAATGCAGATTCAATTGCTATTCGTAGTTGCAAAGAGAGTTGGACTTATAATGAGCTGCAACAAGGGGTGCAGCGGCTAGCGCATTATATCCAACAACACACGCCGGTAGGTGCCAAAGTGGCTTGCCTGGTGTCGCGTTCCTTCAATTTGCCTTTAAGCGTTATTGCGGTGCTCAATGCCAGGCGTTGTTTCTCGTTGATTGACATCCGATATCCGATCAATAAAATTAGCTATTATATTAGTGCACTAAACGCGGATTTTGTGATTGCAGATGAGAGAGTTCTTGATAGTGGCGCCCTAAGCGAATTACTAGAGTCTAGTTTTCAAGATCGTTGTCTAATTTTGCCGGATAGTAAGGATGCTTTCTTTAGCCACGAAATTTTATCAATCGAGTACGAAGAAGCTGTATCCAATTCATCAGAAATAAAATCCTTAGTCCGTGATGTACCGCTATCCGATATCGCCTACTACAGCTTTACTTCGGGCACCCAGGGTGAACCTAAGCTTATCGCTAATGATTTAAACCCTTTATGTCACTTTATAGATTGGTATCAAAACGAATTTCAACTTAGCGCTAACGATTGTTTTAGTCTGTTGTCGGGCGTGGCCCATGACCCTGTTCTCAGAGATATATTTACGCCGCTTTCACTCGGCGCTACTTTATGTATCCCTGAGCAGGCTGAATTGTTGGAGCCGGGTTATCTAAGTGACTGGGTAACGACAAATAAAATAACCGTCGCACATTTGACGCCTTCTATGGGGGAGTTAATGGTGCAATCGTGGGTCGAAAACGCGGCTGATTTACGATTGGTTTGTTTCGGCGGTGAAAAACTACGATTTTCACAGGCTCAAGAATTTAAGCTATTTGCTCGCGATGCAGAGTTGGTGAACTTTTATGGTGCCACTGAGACACCGCAAGCAATAGCCTATGAACGGATTGTGATGGAGCAGAAGATGGGCCGCTCCAATATTATTCCCATTGGTGTTGGTATCGAGGGAGTACAACTTTTAGTTGTAAATGAATCTCTTAGTCCGGTGGGGGTGAGTGAAATTGGAGAGATAGTGGTACGCACCGCTTATTTGTCCAAGGGTTATGAAAATGATACCGATTTAACAGCATCGAAATTCCCTGCATTTGGTCATGGGGAAGAGCTTGTTTACCGCACCGGTGATTTGGGTCGATACTTGCCTGACGGGCGAGTTCAGGTNGATACTTGCCTGACGGGCGAGTTCAGTTGATTGATCGTTTGGACGATCAAATTAAGGTTCGGGGTTTTAGAGTCGANCCGGGAGAAATTGAACAGGCACTAGCGTGTCATGAAGGCGTTAAGGCTGCTGCTGTTAAATTAGTTGAGGTTAATGGNGCACAACAGCTGGCTGCCTATGTTGTAAAAAACAATGTTGTAAAAGACAATGTTGTAAAAGACAATGTTGTAAAAAACAGTGTTGTAAAANACAGTGTTGTAAAANACAGTGTTGTNAAAAANAGTGNNGTCAATGAAAGCGATGATAAAAGNAAAATTGCGGATGTTGATAAAAGTGATTTNCTCGAACTATTAAGAACAACGCTGCCCGATTACATGATTCCGCAAGCCATCGTGTGGCTAGATGAAATTCCNCTNACNCTAAATGGGAANACCAATTACAAGATACTACCCGCGCCGGGTAACGAGGATCGGGCTGCCCAATACCTAGCGNCTCGAAATCCAGNGGAGGAACAGATAGTTCTAATATGGGAGGAAATTTTGGGGACTACGCCGATAGGCGTGAATGATTCTTTCTTTGAATTGGGTGGGCATTCTCTGTTAGCGACTCAAGTAGTAAGTCGTATCAATGCCGTATATCGGCTTAATATCCCATTACGGGTCATCTTTGAAAAGCCAACGATAGCGACTATATCGATAATAGTAGAGAACGCATTGACCTCTGATGCAAGCCAAACTATCCCACCGATGAACCCAGTGTCTAGAGATCAGAGAATTCCTATTTCCTTTGCACAGAATCGTTTGTGGTTCATGCAGAATCTGGACCCTAGTAGTGTAGCGTTCAATATGCCTTTCCCTTTAGTGTTGAAAGGTGAGGTTGATAGTGATTTATTAGAACGGGTTTTCCAAGAAATATTTAAGCGACATGAAATCTTAGGATCCAATNTTCTTGAGGAGGGNGGTCAGCCCTATCTTCAATTTAACAGGCTTGAAAATTGGACTCTTGAAAATGAGAAAATCGATGTCTCCAGCTCTAGTGAGGATGAAATAGAGCTGTTGAAAAAACAGTTGGCTGTTGATGACGCTTCCTTGCCCTTTGATCTAGCAAGTGACCCTCTAATTAGAGTGAAGCTCTTTACCTTTAATGATTCGCCGCATCATATGTTACTGATGACGGTGCATCACGTAGTCAGTGATGGTTGGTCCATGAATGTTTTCATGCAAGAGGTGCTATCACTTTATAGCGCCTATCAACATAAACTGCCTTCTCCATTAAGCCCATTAAAAATTCAATACGCTGATTTCGCACACTGGCAACGCAATTGGTTGCAAGGCGAGGTCTTAGAGGCCCAACTCGATTACTGGGAGACAAAGTTAAAAGGTGCGCCACAGATTTTGCGTCTTCCTACCGACAAAGCGCGTCCTGCAATGCAAACCTTTAAGGGCAGCACCTATTCTAAGGTGCTGTCAAAGTCGCTTGTTAGCCATTTAAATCGCTTTAGCCAAGAGCACCAGTTGTCTTTATTTATGACGCTAATGGGTGCTTACCAAGTTTTGCTGTCACGTTATACCAAGACCAGTGATGTGTGTGTCGGGATACCTATCGCGGGTCGCCATCATGGCGATACTGAGAATCTTATTGGTCTGTTTTTGAATGGACTCATTGTTCGTGCTGAATTTGAAGATAACCCGTCTGTTGATGAATTTTATGGTCGAATAAAAGAAACTTTACTAGAAGCCTATGCGCATCAAGACCTCCCAATCGAGATGCTGTTCGATCGCTTGGACTATGACCGAAACCCGGCCTATCCCACCGGTGTGCAAGTAGGGTTCCAACTGCAAAACATGAACAGTGTAGCGGTAGTCGGCGGAGCACAGGGTGCTACCTTAGGCGAGGATTTGTCGGTGACGATGCTTGAGCGGGAGCAAGTAGTCGCCAAATATGATATGACCTGGGTTTTAGAAGAAAGAGATGGCTTGTTAGAAGTTCTGGTGGAATATAACCAGGATCTTTTCTTTGAGAGCACCATTGCTAAGATGATTTCTCATTATGAGACCCTACTTAGGGGCGTTGTGTCTGGACAATATCAGTCGATACGAGCACTACCACTGGTTGATGAGAAAAATATTGCGGCTGATATTGGCGTTACTGCATTCGATGAGAGTGAACAAATCGACGCCGCATACCCTCTTACCATGAATCAACAGTCGATTTATCTAGCTTCATTAATGGACCCCAACACTATAGCAAACAGCTTTGGGGNTTATATTGATATCCCAACCGCAATGGATGTTGGGATTATGAAGCGCTCTTTTATCGAAGTGCATGCCGAACAAAGTATAATGAGGATTAAGGTTTTTGAGTCTAAGCGGGCTTATTTAGACTCGGCGTATCAAGTTTTCTATAAAACGAGAAAAGCAANCATCGAAGTCCTTGATTGGACAAATGAAACTTTGAGTGAGCTTGAGATTAAGCAAAGGGTAGATAAGATAGTCTTCAGGACCTATGAAATTCACGACGAACTACTATTTTGTAAAATAGTAAAAGTGACTGCAGAACGGTACTTGGTTGTATTGGCGAGCCATCATATAGTTTTTGATGGCCTGGGTTTGGCTAGACTCGTTTATGCGTTAAGAGATCGTTATGAACATATTTCAGATGAGGCTGAATTGCCAGAATGGCCCGATAAATTTAAAGAATATATCGCTCATGAATTAAATATTGCGGATGCGGCGGAGACTCAAGAATTTTGGCGAGAGCGACTGCCTGCATCCCTAGAAGCGATCGTCATACCACAGCCTACTCGCAAAAATGACAGCGGAATATCGGAGGATACTCACACTGTTAAGAAAAGTATTTTGTTNCCTGAGGAGCATTGGAAAGGTATAAGAAAATATACCCGTAAAAATAGGATTACACCTGGGCTATATTTTAAAGTGTTATACGGTGTTTTATTGCAGCGTTATAGCCAGTGTGAAGAGACTTTTTACATTGACGAATTGATAGGCTCCCGTGGGAAAGGTTATGAAACTGTAGCCGGGGCTTTTGCCCAGGCTTCACCGTTTGTGTTTTATAAATCCTGTTTTGTCGATGAGGAGGGACAACCCGCGTCAATGTCTGCATTGATAGCGGATGTTAGGGCGTTTCAGAAAAGCATTAGGGGTAAAACACTATGGTCAGAGCAAAACCAAGTGAATCTTTTACCTCGCGCGAATCAAGCCTTTTTGTATAACTTTATCCCTTTCGTGACTACAGTCGATTTCCTAGGTAAGCCGGTGAAAGTGTATGATCTGATTAATCATGTGGCCGGAACGGTGGAGTTTACCGTGGTTGCCCGCAAGGAAGAGATACGATTTGATTTAACCTATGCGTCAGATGAATTTGAAGATTTTAATTTGTTAGAACGTTTAGCTTGGTTAAGTGAGCAAATTGTAGGGGGTAACGATGATCTGAACCTTTTAGATCTGGTGTTTGATGGTGAAAAAGTAGAATTGTTCGAACAGTCGGGTGAGGCTGTCGAATATGATGCCTTAGAGTCGATTCCGGCTTACTTTGAACGACAAGTTCAACTCACACCAGATAATACGGCAGTGGTTTTTGATGATGTGTCCTTGACCTATAAAGAACTGAATGCCATGGCCAATGGTTTCGCGCATCAAATGAAAGAGGGTGGTGTTGGCCGAAATGATTTGGTAGCTTTGTATGCCCATAGAAGCCACTATTTTTTAGCTGCGATGTTAGGTGCCATGAAAAATGGTGCCGCCTATGTGCCCATTGATCCTAAGTATCCTAGTGATCGTATCGCCTATATGTTACAAGATGCACAAGTTACTGCCATCGTTTGTGAAAAGGCTTTAATGGAAGGTTTGGTCAATGGTGTTGAAGAGGCTATTGATGCCGATACTCACACAATTTACATAGACGATTTTGATACATCCAAAGGAGAGCGTTTTTCCAGTGCTGAGTTTATCAGTATTGCGCAAGCTAATGATCGNGCGTACATGATCTATACCTCTGGTTCAACGGGGCAACCAAAGGGCGCACTATTGCGTCATGAAGGAGCGCTCAATCACATATTGGCAGAGTGCGATGTCCTTAAGATGGATGGCGCATTTAATTTTCTGCAAAGCGCGCCTTCTTCTTCAGATATATCCGTGTGGCAGTTCCTAGGCCCACTCGTGAAAGGCGGCACTACGGTTATATTAGACGAAGTCACCGATATACCAAAATTGTTTAATCTNATAAAGAANCAGCGNGTNGATATTGCNGAGCTNGTTCCNGTTGTTCTACAAATGTTAATAGTCCATANATTATCGCTAGGGGACAAAGAACGCTTNCTACCCCAGTTAAAATGGATGATGGTCACCGGAGAGGCGGTCCCCGTTGAATTGGTTAATCGGTGGTTAGCGATTTACCCTGAGGTGCCAGTGGTGAATGCGTATGGGCCTACCGAAGCTTCTGATGATGTTATTCAAGCTGTCATCGATAAACCTTTAAGCGCTGATGCAATCACTGTTCCTATTGGGCGGCCATTACCGAATCTTAATGTACTTGTGTTAGATAATAAAGGGCGTCTATTGCCTAACGGTCTTACGGGAGAGATATGTATTGGAGGAGTGGGTGTAGGCGAAGGCTACTGGAATAAACCAGAGAAAACAGAAGAGGTATTTGTCCCCAATAGGTTTGAAGAAATCAGTTCCGACAGATTGTATCGGACAGGGGATCTAGGGCGCTGGTCCGCGCAAGGTGATGTTGAATTTGTAGGACGAATTGATAACCAAGTGCAATTGCGTGGCTTTCGGATTGAACTTGGCGAGATCGAAGCACAATTGGTTAAGCTGGAAGGTGTAGAAGAAGCGGTTTGTGTAGCCCTACAGGATCAACGTGGAACTGGGCAGCAAAGCTTAGCGGCATACCTGACCTTGTCCGCAGATGAATTTGAATTGACTAAAGCAAGAAAGCAGCTTGGGATAGCCCTGCCGGATTATATGATTCCCAATAGCTTTACTATATTGGATCAGTTTCCAATAACGCCAGCAGGCAAAGTGGATCGTAAGGCTTTACCTGAACCAGATTCAGGTTATCAACAATATGTGGAGATGGTAGAACCCAGAAATGAGTTTGAAGCGGCGCTAGTGGATATATGGAAGGATGTGCTAAGAGTTGACGCCGTTAGTGTTTACAATGATTTCTTCGAATTGGGAGGGCATTCTCTTTTAGGCACTCAAGTCATTGCACGGATTCGCGATAGTTTGCAGGTTGATTTACCAATACGCGCTATTTTTCAATACAGTACTTTAGCCAGTTTAGCGCTGGAAATTGAACAGGAGAAAAATCGAGGCGCAGAGAGCATCGCTCCTATTGTACCCGTGAGCAGAGAGGGACATATCCCTATTTCTCCTAACCAACGACGTCTGTGGTTTCTCTATCAGTTAGATCCAAAAAGTACTGCTTATAATATGCCGGTGAGCGCAGAAGTCACGGGTGATATTGACGTACCCAAGTTTGAGCAAGCGTTGGCAAATTTGGTGAAACGACAAGAGATTTTACGCACCCGTTTTGTGGATCACGATGGAGAGTGCGAGCAGTTGGTGGATTCGTCGGCGAGCGAGTATTTCCTCTATTATGATTTGACCTCACTCACTGAGGGTGAACGCGATTTAGAGAAAAACCGAATTACTCAAAAAAACCAAAATACCTCATTTGATTTAAGCCGTTCGAATGGATTTAGAGTGGCTTTAACTAAAGACTCTGTTAGTTCAACTACGGGAAAAAATACCTATACCCTAATGGTCTGCATGCACCATCTTATTTCCGATGGATGGTCCATGCGGATATTTATTAGGGAATGGTTAACCTTGTATGTAGCGAGCATTGAAAAAACAGCAACTCAATTACCATTACTACCTGTTCAGTACTCTGATTACGCTAGTTGGCAAATAGATTTGTTAGAGGACATTTATTCAGAAGGTGGAACCACAGAAGACGGAAAGCTAGAACAAGGAAAGAAAGAAGAAGGCTCAACTCAAAATCAATTGGCTTATTGGAAGGAGAAGCTTGCCGGCGCTAATGAAGTGTTGCAATTGCCGGTGGATTTCCCCCGCTTAAAGATTCCAACTAATAAGGGTGCTTCGGTAGAGTTTACCCTAGATGGTGAGATGGCTAAGGCCATAGATGATGGCAGTCGCCAAGCGGGTGTGACGCCCTTTATGTTGATGTTGTCTGCTTATCAAGTGCTCTTATCTCGATACAGTAACCAACAAGACATACTAGTGGGGATACCCATCGCGGGTAGAGAATATAAAGAGGTTCAGGACCTAATTGGATTTTTTGTTAATACATTAGTGATACGTTCGGATATAGATCAGTCTAAATCCTTTTTATCTCTATTGGAGGATATCAAGCAGTCCACTCTCGATGCTTTTTCAAATCAGGATGTACCATTTGACCAGGTTATCGAAGCAGTGGGTGTGGAGCGCACGCTTTCCTTCCCTCCTTTAGTTCAGGTAGCGTTTCAGTTGCACCATATGCGCGACCTTGACGGTGAGATGAGTTCAGAAGCGGTCAGTGCGTTAAGCGGGTTTGAGTTAACGCTGCTGGCTCCAGCGCACACAGTGGCTAAATTTGATTTGATGATAGAGGTGTTTCAGGGTGTTGATGAAGTAAGAGTTAGAGCGGAATATAATGCGGATTTGTTTGCCGAGAGAACTATACAGCAGCTATTGCAACATTATGTAAGACTTGTAAAACAGTGTTTAGATAATACCNCTATTACCATTGCAGATATCGACTTGTTGAGCGAACAAGAGCGGGACTTGATAGTACGGGAGTTCAACGATAATCAAACTGATTATCNTCAGATCTTGGTGGATCAGCTTTTTGATGTGATTGCAGAAAAAACACCAGACAAGGTAGCAATAGTACATCGTAGCGAGACCATTACCTACGGGGAATTACAGCATAAAGCGAATCAAGTGGCTAATCTGTTGCTGCACAAAAAGGTAAAGCCGAGGGATTATGTGGGCCTTTGTATTGACCGTTCAATTGAGTTCGTTACTTCGATTTTAGGCATACTAAAAGTAGGTGCAGTCTATGTGCCCTTAGATCCAAGCTATCCCGATGACCGGCTGGCTTATATGATCAGTGATACCGGTGTCAGCGTGCTCCTAACTGAGCAAAGTAAAAAAACACAACTACAGGATATTCTATCCTTGGTAGAGCATTCTATTGATACGCTAGTCTTTGGAGAAATTGATGAGCTGTTGGAGTCCACACCATCAGAGTTAAAGCCTGTCATTAGCGATATGGGCCAAGCTGTAAATAGTATTTGCTACGTGATGTACACCTCGGGCTCAACGGGTAGGCCAAAAGGGGTGCAAGTGACACACCGGGCGGTGATGCGTTTAGTTCAGAATACTAATTTCATCGAAGTGAATGAAAACGATCGCGTGGGTTTTTTGTCTAATACTGCATTTGACGCCAGTACTTTTGAAATGTGGACTGCGCTTACCAATGGNATTCCTTTGGTGGTGGTCGATCATGAGCAGTTGTTGGAGCCAGTGGAGTTCGAGCGACTGATNAAGTCAGAGCGGGTGAGTATTGTATTTATGACAACCGCGCTTCTGCACGAGTACGCACAGAATAGGGTTTCCTTATTTGAAAGCTTGAGAGTTATCCTCTTCGGTGGAGAAAACTGTGATGTACAGTATGTAAAGCGTGTCTTACACACGGCTAAGCCCAAGCATTTACTTCACGTCTACGGTCCTACGGAGAACACCACATTTAGTACTTATTATGAGGTGAAGTCTATCGAACCTAATGCGGTGAGCATTCCCATAGGCGAGCCGCTAGCAAATACTGAAGTTTATATACTTGATCAAAAATGCCGACCGGTGCCCATTGGTGTTATGGGGGATCTGTATACGGGTGGCGATGGTGTCGCACTGGGGTATTTAAATAAAGATGATTTAAGCAAAGANGTCTTTGTCNATGANCCNTTTTCCNCTACACCAAANGCAAANATGTACAAAACNGGAGATTTGGCNCGCTATCGATGGGATGGTAATGTNGAGTTTCTNGGNCGNAGTGANAATCAAGTNAAAATTCGNGGNTTTAGAATNGAGCTTGATGAAATTGAAGCAGTACTTAGCGCCCAATCTAAGGTCAAGCACGCTTTAGTGTTGGANTGTAAATTGGAGGATGGTCGAACGATCATCGCGGGGTATTATGTTCCCATTGACGCAGTCGCAACTGAAAACGTTTCTTTAGAAAATCAGGAGATTCTTACTAACGAGTTGCACAATGCGCTAGTAGAGAAACTACCAGGCTACATGGTGCCACAGATTTTGATTCCTCTTGAGTTAATGCCCTTGACCCCGAATGGGAAGATTGACAGGAGAGCGTTACCGGCTCCTGATCTGTCGACACTGAGCAAAGACTACAAGGAACCCACTACGGAAACGGAGAAATTACTTTGTGAGCTGTGGTCATCTTTATTATCCATTGAACANGTTGGAATTGATGATAACTTTTTTGATTTNGGTGGGCACTCATTGTTGGCAACTCGGTTTGTTTCTAAGTTAAGNAAAGACTGTANGGTAGAGCTGCCGTTAAAACAGGTNTTTAACAACCCCACCGTATCTCAGTTGGCAAGGATTTTGGATGATCCGCTATCGGGGAGNGTCTCCTCACTTGTACTACCTCCACTTGAAACCCGTCCTAGCAAAAGCGATGAGGTCCTAGCGCTTTCCTATGCGCAACAAAGGCTCTGGTTTATTGACCAACTAGAAGAATCCAGTGCAGCTTACAATATGCCTGTAGCAGTGCGGTTTAAAGGAGAGTTAAATCTTGAGGTACTAGAGCGAGCGTTTAACACCATCGTTGAGCGTCATGAAAGCTTAAGAACAGTTTTTGCGCCAGGTGATGAAAAAGGGGGGCATGCGGTACAGATAATCCAGCCGTGGGTAAAACTTAAGATCGCGGTGGAAGATGTCAGAGATAAAGACGAAATTGAAAGGGCGAAATTGGTACGTCGCTTTGTTAATAGAGAGGCGATAAAGCCCTTTGACCTTAGTAAGGATGTACTCTTACGGGTTCGGATATTAAAAATTGAAGATGATGAGCACATCGTTTTATCNACCATGCATCATATNGTTTCCGATGGTTGGTCAGTGGGTGTATTGATACGAGAACTAAATATCCTTTATCAATCNTANCTGGCGGGTAGTGCNAACCCGTTGCCACCNTTGGAGATTCAATATGCGGATTATGCGCAGTGGCAGCGGAGTTGGTTGAAGGATGAAGTGCTAGAGTCGGAGTTGAGTTATTGGCGTGACGCNTTAGCGGCTATACCNCAAGNCCACTCNTTACCTTTAGATCATGNTCGTCCCGCAAANGTNAGTTTTAAGGGGGCACGGTTTGANTCGATNGTNGCTNCAGAGCTNAGCGCATCGATTATTGAGCTTGGAAANCGNCAGGGGGCTACTCTGTTTATGACCCTGCAAGCCGCGTTTGCGGTATTGCTAGCGCGCTACAGTGGAGAGCAGGATATTGTGCTGGGGTCACCNATTGCCAATAGAACNGATGATAATCTGTCTCCGCTGATCGGTTTTTTTGTGAATACCTTGGTGTTGAGAACTCGAATAGAGGGCAATCCTAGTTTTGGTGACCTGCTCGATCAAGTGAAACAAACGGCTCTTGATGCTTATGAGCATCAACATATTCCCTTTGAGATGTTAGTGGAAGCCTTAAATCCAGAACGAAACCTGACCCACAGTCCGCTCTTCCAAATATTATTTGCGGTGCAAAATAATGAATTGGGGGAAGTGAATTTACCTGGGTTAACTCTGTCTCCGCTAGAGCAGGAAGAGACGGTGGCCAAATTTGATCTGTCCATGACGGTGTCAGAAACNCCGAATGGACTGGCGACCAATTGGATTTATNGTNCNGATTTGTTTNATGCCGCATCCATTGAACAGCTATCAACGCATTTTACTCATTTGTTAGAGGGGATAGTAGCAGACATACACAGCCCCGTTTTCGATATTCCATTGATGTCTGAGACGGAGCGTGCTGCACAGCTACTAGATTGGAATAACACTGACCAAGAGTATCCGAATGTTTGTATCAACGATCTGATCGAAGAACGGGTTGCTATTGATCCCAATAATCTAGCTTTGGTCTTTGGCGAAAGCACCCTGACTTACGGTGAACTCAATAGTAGCGCAAACCGCTTGGCCCGTTTTCTGATAGAGCAAGGTGTTCAAGCTGATCAGTTAGTGGGGCTTTGTGTTGACCGCTCCTTCCATATGCTTATCGGTATGTTGGGTATACTGAAGGCGGGAGGAGCCTATGTGCCCCTTGATCCCGAATATCCTACAGACCGGCTAGCCTACATGATCGAGGATCTTAGTTCTCATAACAGTCTGTCTCACAATACCGGAGTTTCTACATCTACATCTACATCTACATCCACAACTATAATTTTAACNCAAACAACGTTGCAGGATCGAGTGCCCGTCACCGACCAGCATGCTGTCTACTGTCTAGATGATGAGGGGTTTGAAAATAAGATAAACGCCTATGATGATTCAAATGTCGATACCCGGAAAGTTCAAGAGCTGACCACTAGCCATTTGGCCTATCTTATTTTTACATCGGGTTCTACGGGAAAACCAAANGGTGTGATGANTGAACACCATGGNTTAGTGAATCGCGTNGATTGGATGCTAAAGGATTACCCCTTAGCTGTCGATGACCGGGTACTCTTGAAAACGCCCTATAGCTTTGACGTGTCGGTGCTAGAAATTTATTGGACCTTAGTGGCGGGTGCAACTTTAGTCATCGCTAATCCAGGAGGGCATAGAGATCCTCACTATCTAGTAGAGACTATCGTTAAGGAACAAATCACCCATATTCAGTTCGTCCCGTCTATGCTGACCGCCTTGTTGTTCAGTGAGGATTGGTCTCGTTGTCAGAGTGTGAAGCAGGTGTTAGTTGCTGGTGAAGCTTTACCTACTGAACTGCTGCACCGTTTTTATCGCTCGGGGACTGATGCTGAACTGCATAACCTATACGGTCCCACGGAAGCAGTTGTTTATGCCTCGGGCTGGATATGTCCGAAGAACCACCCAGACAATAAGCCTGTACCCATAGGCAAACCCTTGTCTAATGNGAAATTGTATATTTTAGATCAGCAACTTCGTTTATTGCCTGTTGGGGTAACCGGTGAACTTTATATTGCGGGACCTGGCTTGGCCCGTGGGTATCTCAATCTTGAGGAACTCAGTTCGAAGACATTTATTGCCGACCCTTTTAGTGAAGATGCCAATGCTCGCATGTATAAAACCGGCGATGTTGTTCGGTACTTGCCTGATGGCAATATTGAGTACATGGGTCGAAATGATCATCAGGTGAAGGTGCGGGGGTTCCGAATTGAATTGGGTGAAATCGAAAATCAGCTGATGGCTCATCAGGCTATAACTGAAGCCACGGTGGTTGCGAAGGATAATCGTTTGGTTGCCTATATTGTGCTTGCTCTAGAATCGAATAGGAGAGGTCTAGATAAGGAAGGCGACGACGCAGCGCTGAGCGTGGCTCCTCTACTCAAGAAACACTTATTACAAGCATTGCCGAGTTATATGGTGCCCGCAGCCTATGTGGCGCTGGAGACGATGCCCTTAACATCCAGCGGTAAAGTAGACCGGAACAGNTTNCCTGATCCGGATTTCTCCACCTTAACCGATACCTATATCGCGCCAACTACCGACACNCAAAAAATACTTTGTGATATTTGGTCATCAGTTCTGGATATTGACAATGTCGGTGTTAGCGATAATTTCTTTACCCTGGGCGGGCATTCGTTGTTGATAACGCAGCTAGTAGCCCGATTGAAAAAAGCATTTCAAATAGAAATTTCAGTGCGTGAACTGTTTGAGCATGCGACCATTGCAGAACAAGCTATTGTGGTGGAAGAGAAAAAACAGCAAGTCAATCAGTCGAATTTGCCCGCTATCATCAAACGTCCAACCAAAGACCCAGTACCTTTAACCTATGGTCAACAACGTATTTGGATGATGGGTTTGCTGAATCCGGACAGTGCTGCTTTTAATATGCCGGGAGCATTTAAGTTAACAGGTGATCTAGACCTGTCGGTACTTGAAACAGTCATGCAAGGTATTGTGCAGCGCCATGAAACTCTACGCACGCATTTTCAATCCAATGAGGATGGTGATGCCTTTATGGTTGTTGATGACTATGATGACTATGAAGGCTGGAGTCTACCTATAGTCGATTTTAGGGATATCGCTGCTGAGGAATTAGAGCAAAAGATTAATGAACAGTTGCGAGCCAATGAAACCACCGTTTTTGACATACTATCGGGCCCCTTGTTTCGCTTACGGGTACTGGTGTTGCCTAAAGAGGCTGGTTCAGCTCAGCATATTGTCATGTTTTGCATGCACCATATTATTTCTGATGGTGGGTCTATAGGCGTATTGACTGAAGAAATTGTGCGTGGTTATGCGGGCTGTTCATTGACCGGAGAAGTGATTTTACCCGCATTACCGATTCAATATGCGGATTACGCGCTGTGGCAGCGCACGCACTTGGATAATCAGGTGATCGATCGGCAGATTGATTATTGGAAAAATTATCTAGAAGGCTGTGTTAGTTTCTTGCAATTGCCCACGGATTTCCCTCGGCCCGCCCAGCAAACCACGGCNGGNGAACGGGTTCGATTCGATTTCCCTCTGGGATTTTCCGCTTCCTTNACAGCNGTCTGCGCAGAATTAGCTGTGACGCCGTTTATGTTTATGCTCACCTCTTATCAACTGTTGCTGAGTTACTATGCGCAACAAGATGATGTGTTGGTAGGCGTACCCATAGCGGGGCGAGATCAAACGGAGCTACAGGGACTGATTGGCTTCTTCATCAATAGTGTGGTTATTCGTGGTGATATGGGCGATAACAAGACTGTCCGATCTCTTATGCAGAATACACGAGAAGATGTACTTAATGCCTTTGCCAATCATGATGTGCCGGCAGAGAGAGTGTTACAAGATATAAGTTTNGACCGCGATCCTGCGTATCCACCACTAGTACAGGTGGCATTCCAGTTGTTGCAATCCGCCAATGAAGGCGCGGCTATTGCTGAGGCGATGGCAAATAGTGGCATGAGTGATTTTCAGTTTGAGGGCTTAGGGTTAGAAAGAGTCGAAGCGAAATTAGATATGACCCTTGAACTTCATTTGTCTGCTGAGGAGATCATTGCTTTCTTGGAATATAATACGGACCTTTTCAACCGGAAAACAATGATGACTTTTTTGCATCATTACGTATCCTTGACCCAAACGATGATGTCGAGTTTGGATGTTCCTTGCCGATCGCTAGATTGGATTAGTGAATCTCAGTTGATTGAGGCTCTTGGTCTAGATTCTCTTGGTACGGTTGAGTCTGGGTCTGATCTAGCAGTGTGGCCATTGACAGCGATGCAGCGGGATATCTATCTGGATTCTGTGATGAATCCCGGTAGTCACAGGAATAACCTTGGTTTTGTGGCTGATCTGCATTCGTCTATCGATCCTGAGTTGATGAGGTATTGTTTGAATAGTGTCGCGGGTACTCACAGTATGTTGAGAGCCCATTTTGTGGAGGCACCTTTTCCCTATATGGATTTCGTGTATCAAGTGATACCGAAGNAATATGAGGTNAGTTTTGAGTANGAAGACTGGACTATCAAAGATCCNTCCGAGAGCGATNTAAATGATGAACAGGTACAACATTTAGCGGGACAATTTGTTTATCGACCGATTGCGGTAAAAGACAATCAATATCTAACACACTATAAGTTAATTAAACTCTCGGATAAGCGGTTTCTGATTTTGGTGGCTGCGCACCATGTTGTGACAGACGGAGTTGCTCTAGTTCAAAATGCGAAAGAGGTGATTGGTCTATACGAAACATTAATGACTTCGGGTGTTCCACTTTCTGTGGACTTGGAATCAAAGGGCTTGGAATCAAAGGGCTTGGTGAGTGTGCAAGCAACAGCAGAGCCTCTTCTTTTTGATAATTATCNCGACCATGTTGTCGCAGATCGACAGACCATGGATACCGCCGACACCATTGCGTTTTGGCGAACCATGCTGGCGGATGCCGAATCCTTGTTTTTTAGGGTAAACAGCAAAGGTGGTAAGCCCGCTTCATCAGTAGAATCGCGCTCAGAATCAAGCGGATCAAAGGTGTCAAAACAGCTGCCTTTGGATGACGTATTGTGGCAAGGCATTAAAAAATATTGTCGTAAAAATCGAATTACGCCTGCGCATTATTTTAAATGCATCTATGGATACCTATTAAATAGTTATTGTGGCGCAGAGAAAGATTTTCCAATAATGGAGTTGGCACTGGGNCGCACTAAAGAAAATAGTGCCACCNTGGGATGTTACTACCAACAAGTNCCNTTTATGATGCGTCANAANGTATTGAANAGTNATATGACGATGGGNGATGTGTTTGCNGATGCNAGGGCATATCAAAAGGAAATCAAAAACTATCGTGATATTTCGGTTTTTGCTCAAAACAAAATATTACCCGCAGGCCCGGTGACCTTCCTGTACAACTTTAATGCCTATTTCGAGGAAATTGTTTTCGATGGACAGACCCATAACAATATTGGTTTACCGCCCGATGTAGACAACCAAGTATTGTTATCCGTCAAATTGGCAGACGATCAGCTTTTCCTTATTATGCATTACTACGATCATTTGTTTGATGATGCCGATTTTCTAGAGAGATTGCAGTGGATAAGCCAACAGTTGTTGGGTGGGCAGGAGTCGCTTGGCGAGTTGAAATTAGTACTACCGAATGAGGAAGCAAGTTTAGTTGAAAAAGCCATGGAGTCTTCGGTGGAGCATGCGTCCTACCAGCCATTGGTTCAATTGATAGAAAAGCAGATAGCATTAACTCCAGAGAGTATCGCCGTTTGCTGTGGCGATGTGTCCATCAGTTTTGCCGACCTTGATCGTCGGTCGGCGCTGTTAGCGACGAGGCTTCGATTAAAGGGAGCGGAGGAGGGCAGTATTGTAGGCGTCTGCCTGAATTTTGATTGCGACTTAATGGTAGCTTTGTTTGCGGTGTTAAAAACGGGAGCCGCTTATTTACCAATGGACCCCAAACATCCGAAAGAGCGCTTATTGTTTATGGAGGAAGATTCTTCGTCATGCCTTGTACTAACGGATAAGGCGATTCAGCAAGAAATAGAGTTTTCCAAAGCCGTTCTGTTGACGGATGGTGATGATGAGAAATTGTCGAATAAAAAGTTTCAGTCTAGTTACGCTAAGTCGGATGCCTTGTTTTACGTTATCTATACTTCGGGTTCCACGGGGCAACCCAAAGGCTCGGCAGTGCTACAGCAGGGTGTGTTCAATCTACAACAATGGTATTGCGAACAATTTGCTTTTGATACCACCGATCAGCATTTAATGATTAGTGCTGTGGTTTTGATTTGAGCCAGAAAAACCTCTGGGCGCCATTGCTTACGGGCGGTACGCTACATTTTGTCGATGCCCAAGAGTACGATCCGCAGAAAGTATTGGCTACAATTGATAGTCGTCATATTACTCGAATCAATTGCGCTCCCAGTGCGTTTTATCCATTGGTCGAAGATTCCATAAGCTATTCCACCTTATCTTCTTTAAAGACGGTTATCCTTGGCGGGGAGCCTATTCGGATGCCTGATTTGCGGGGTTGGTTGGACAGTGATGACTGTCAATCTAAGGTGGTGAATAGCTACGGTCCAACGGAGTGTACGGATATAGCATCGTACTATGTGGTGTCTGAGCCACAACAGTATTACGACAAAGCGGTGCCCTTNGGTGTGGCTAATGACAATGTACANNTNTGGGTAGTGAATCAGCATCAGCAGCTNTTACCTCAGGGTCTGGTGGGTGAGCTTGTGATAGGCGGGCAAGGGGTTGGCGCTGGGTATCTGAATCGGCAGGAATTAGGAGATGAAGTCTTCATCATTAGTCCTCTTACGGGTGAGCGTGTTTATCGGACTGGGGATTTGGTTTTTTGGGACACGGATGGCTTGTTGCAATACGTTGGACGTAGCGATTTTCAGGTTAAGGTAAGAGGTCAACGGATTGAGTTAGGCGAAATTGAATTCGCCCTCAGACAACTAGAAGGGGTGAAAGATAGTTTAGTAGTCTTGCAAGACGAAAAGTTGATTGCCTACGTGTTGAGTGGCGATGACACTCTAGCTCAGTCGGATTGGCGCACAGTGTTACGGGACTATTTACTCGATTACATGGTGCCTAGCGGTATCCATGTTTTGCAGAGTTGGCCTCTTAACGCGAATGGGAAGCTTGATCGGCATGCTTTACCTAAAGAAGTCTCTAGTGGTTTAGCGAAATTCGTAGCGCCTAGAACTTCGCTAGAGAATACCTTAGCTGATATCTTAAAAAGCGTTTTACGTATCGAGCGGGTGGGGGTCTACGATAGTTTCTTCGATCTAGGAGGCCACTCCCTTTTAGCCACTCAAGTAGTGGCCCGTGTGCGCACCCTGTTTCATGTAGAGTTACCCTTAAGAAAGCTATTCGATACGCCCACAGTGGCGGGTTTAGCCGTAATAATTGAACAAAGCCAGCGTGTAGAACAATTAAATATGCCGCCTATGGTGGTGGTAGATCGCAGCGAGCAGATTCCGTTGTCTTTCGCGCAACAGCGCTTGTTCGTTTTACAAGAATTAGATCATCAAAGTGCGGCGTACAATATGTTTACCGCCGTTAGGATTCGAGGTGATCTTAACTTAGAGGCCTTTGCCAATAGCTTTAAACGTATTGTTCAAAGGCACGAGAGTTTACGCACCACCTTCCAAGTAGATGATGTCTCGGGTCAGGTGTTTCAAGTCATACACTCAGCCGATGAATATAATGATGAATACGCAGCGCTAAACCTAGTTGATTTGCGCCATCTAGCATCGGACCACGATGTGGAAGCTGAGGTGAAAGGCTTGGTGGCCATGGATGCCATGACCGCCTTTGATTTGCGTACCGGTCCCTTAATGCGAGCGACCTTATATCAGCTAGAGGATAAAGAATATGTACTGGTAGCCAATATGCACCATATTATTTCAGATGGTTGGTCGCTGGGGATATTGGTAAAAGAGATAGCGCTATTATATTTTTCAGAGTCCAGTGATGCCATGGGCGGGGGCTCATTGTTATCGCCACTACCCCTCCAATATCCCGATTTCGCCCACTGGCAACGCGCTTGGTTACAAGGCGAGGTGCTGGAGCAACAACTATCCTATTGGCGCACCCATTTAGAGGGGGTGCCCAATTTAGAGTTACCCACCGATTACGCACGGCTACCAGTACAAGGGACCAAGGGCGCTCACGTTAGTTTTACCTTAAGCCGCGAGATTAGCGAGGCGATTTATCAGATAGGACAACAACAAGGGGCAACCCCGTTTATCACCTTGCTAGCGGTGTTTAATGTGCTGTTGTATCGCCACAGTGGTCAGGGGGATTTTGCCGTGGGCTCACCCATCGCTAATCGTACCCAAGAGGCGCTAGAGCCCTTGATCGGGGTGTTTGTTAATACGCTGTGTTTGCGCAGTCCTATAGAGCCAGATCAATCCTTTGATGCGTATCTGTCTGTAGTCAAAGACAACACGCTCACCGCCTATGATCATCAAGATGTGCCCTTTGAGCGCATCGTGGATGAGTTAAATGTAGCGCGGGATATGAGTCACACGCCCTTGTTCCAAGCGATGTTTATGCTACAAAACACCCCGCTTGATCAAGGTCCACTGGCCGAGGGAATAGTCCAATCGGGTTTACAGTTTGAGGCACTGGCGACCGATGTGGCGCCGACAAGCACGCCGTGATTGGCCATCATGAGAATGTTCTTGCCCTGCATAGAGGTTGCCAGGCGCTCGCCCTCCAATACATCGATAGCGAGCCCGCTATAATTGTCGT
>JAESQG010000092.1 GCA_016765265.1 Pseudomonadales bacterium
TTTTTGGATGAAGGTATCCAGTGTAAGGGATAGTACGTGGAAGAGATTATCGAAATAAATAACAGTGGCGCAGCGAGCGTAACGACAAATGCCATTAGCGTGAAACAGTTAAAGGTCAGTTACCGTCACACTGCTATTTTAAAAGACGTATCATTGAATGTCAGTCCAGGTGAATTCTTTGGCTTGGTTGGAGTCAATGGTGCCGGCAAATCCACTTTCATTAAAGCCCTACTTGATTTTATCGATGTTGATAGCGGTGAGCTTACAATTTTCGGTGTCAATAGCGCTGCGACGAAAGCACGAGAGTCGTTGGCTTTTCTACCAGAGCGATTTGTTGCACCTTATTATCTAACTGGTGAGGAGTTTATTGATTATATGCTATCCCTGCACGGTGTCGCCCAAAAGCGAGGGACCGAAGATAAAGTGGAAGCTATGGCCGCTGCGCTTGATCTTCGCATCAGCTCCTTAAAAGAGAGTGTGCGCAACTACTCAAAGGGTATGACGCAAAAGCTGGGATTGGCCGCCTGTTTTTTAAGTGGCAAGAAACTGCTGGTGCTGGATGAGCCCATGAGTGGTCTTGACCCCAAAGCAAGGGTGTTAGTGAAACGACAGTTACTTGCATTAAAGGCTAAGGGCACCACGGTTTTTTTCAGCTCGCATTTGTTAGCGGATGTGGAGGAGTTGGCTGATCGAATGACCATTCTTCATCAAGGAGAGCTGCCTTTTACCGGGACACCCGCCGAGTGTATAGACCTCCACCAAACTGACAATTTGGAAACCGCTTTTATCCGCTGTATTGATGCGGAAGCTCTATCGTCCTGAACTGTCCTGAACTTTTTCTCCTCCATTTGACCTGTGATTAGATTTGACAAGTACTTTAGTCATGACTATTTTTTTAGCTAAATTAACGATTTAATTTGGTGGTGATAGCCCAGCGTTGAGTAAATGCAGCCGAGCAGCATTTGTAAGGGGAGTGTCGGTATGAGAGTTGGAATTGATTTTGAGAACACAATGGTGGATTACGACGGATTATTTTATCAATTAGCACTGGAGCGCAAGGACGTTGACTTTGACCCTAGCATTAGCCTAACAAACCCCGCGCCTACGAAAGAGACTTTAAGGGACCAACTTATTAATAATGGGCTTACCCATAGGTGGCTGGAGTTACAAAAGATTGTATATGGTTCTCGCGTCTTGGAAGCAATGCCTTACACGGGATTAATTCGTTTTTTAGCGCTATGTAAAGAGCACAGTGTGGAGTGCGTACTGGTTTGCCATCATTCCCCGAGGGTGTTTAAAAATGCTAATTTTAATGAGATGCTTTTGGCCTGGCTGTCGAAGTATGGGGTATCGAAATATCTCCATGGCCAGAGCCTGACAGAGAAGCTTTACATTAGTTCAACCCAAGAAGATATGGCTCAGCTTGTGAGTAAGCTGGGCTGTACTCATTTTGTTTCTAACGGGATGTCATTATTCGGTTTAGAAGAATTTCCTGCGGGCGTAAGTCGTTTTCTATTCGACCCCAAAATGAGGAAGGGTCATTCCGATTTGCTTCATTTAAGTAACACGACTTTGGATAAATATCCTGTTACAGCA
This sequence comes from Pseudomonadales bacterium, assembly GCA_016765265.1. Lineage (GTDB taxonomy): Bacteria > Pseudomonadota > Gammaproteobacteria > Pseudomonadales > DC-out160 > DC-out160. The sequence continues at coordinate 1,597 of JAESQG010000092.1, forward strand.
GTGCAGTCCTGGGGTGATTTAATACAGCAGCTTGATGGTCTCTGGCAGCAACGCTGGAAAACCGACAAGATTAGTGTGTCCTATTAATCTTCATACTATTAATCTTCTTTCCTGATAATAATATCAGATTCCCTATTTAACTTGAAAAGCGAGTGATTTAGCTGACCCGATGATGCAAACTGTGCATCCCTGGATGCTTTATCGTGTAATCAAGCCAGCCCCATAAGCATTGTTTGTGATAAATCATTCATGATAACAGGATAGTAAAACTGGATTAGTTAATTGAATAATAAGGAGAAATAGCCATGAGTGCAGTCGTTGATGTGGAAAACAAAGTCGCAGAGAAAGGCTGGGCTGCGCAGGCAGTGAATAAGCAGCGAGCCTATTTTGAGACTGGAGCAACTAAAGGGTATCAATTTCGCTTGGATCAGTTGAATAAATTAAAAAGAGCGATAGTTAAGTATGCTCCCGATGTAGAAAAATCCCTGAAAGCGGATATAGGCCGTCCTCCCCTCGAAGCTTATATTGAAGTGGCTGGGGCGATGGATGAAATCAACCACGCTATTAAAAGCTTGAAAAAGTGGATGAAGCCCAAGAGAGTGGCCACTAGTCTGATGGCGCAGCCTGGAAGAAGCCGAATTCAGGCAACTCCCCTAGGTGTGACCTTTATTTTGGTGCCTTATAACTATCCTTTTATCCTGTGTATGCAGCCTTTGATCGGTGCGATTGCTGCGGGCAACACAGTCATTATAAAGCCCTCTTCGCTAGACCCTGAAACGGCCGATGTGATTAAGAATATCATGGAAGAAAACTTCCCAGAAGAATACATTAAAGTCTATCGGGGCAGTACGGAAATAACCAACGCGTTGCTTGAAGAAAAGTTTGACCATATCTTTTTCACCGGTAGTCCAAGAGTGGGTAAAATAGTTATGGCCGCAGCGGCTAAGCATTTGACCACCGTTACCTTGGAGCTAGGGGGAAAGAGTCCCACCATAGTGCATCACGATGCAGATCTTAAGGTGGCGGCAAAACGAATCCTCTCTGGTAAATTTATGAATGTAGGGCAAACTTGTATTGCTCCGGATCATTTGTTAGTCCACTCCAGCATTAAGGATGCCTTTATTACTGAGTTGAAAAACACTTTAAAAGAGTTTTTTGGAGACGACACGATTAACTGTCCTGATATTGGGCGCTTGGTCAACGATAAACATTTTGAGCGAGTTAAGGGATTGATTGATCCTGACAAGGTGGTTGCAGGTGGTGAAACAGATAAAGCTCAGAAGTTTATTGCCCCCACTATTATGGATAACGTGACCCTAGACGACCCGTGTATGCAAGAGGAAATCTTTGGCCCCGTGTTGCCTGTATTGGAATATACCAATTTAAGTGAAGTTTATGAGCATGTGAGGAAGTTACCACCTCATCCTCTGGCATTGTATCTGTTCACTGGTAGCACTAAAGTGGAGGAGGAAGTGTTAGACAATACTCAATTTGGTGGTGGCTGTATTAACAATACCTTGATGCATGTTGGTAATGCGAATATCCCATTTGGTGGTGTAGGTAATAGTGGTATCGGTAGTTACCATGGGTATAAAACCTTCGAGGTGTTCTCTCACCTTCGTGGTGTATTGAAGACCCCCACGATATTTGATATTAAGTTCAGATATGCTCCTTACAAAAATAAAGTGAAATTTTTGAAAATGATGGTCAAATAAACACACCGATTTAAGTGGTGTTGTGATGTAAAAAAGAGGTCTTTGTGGCCTCTTTTTTTTTGCACTCTTTACTGCGTCACAGCGGTGAAGTTAATGACAAAATTAATGTATGAGAGAAACAGAGCGTGTTGGCATGATCTCTAAACCTGGTTTAAGCAATAACGGCGCTATCGTGGATTTTGCCGTCATCGGATCTGGTATAGCGGGGGCATCGGTTGCTTTTGAGCTGAGTGCCAGTGGTGCTTCAGTTATTGTATTGGAGGCAGAGGATCATCCTGGGTATCACACTACAGGTCGATCAGCTGCATTTTATATGGCAGCCTATGGCAATGACGTAGTACGGGCAATTACTCTCGCTAGTAAATCGTTTTATCAATCGCCTCCTGCTGGGTTTTGTGAGTACCCGCTACTGCGCCCTTGCGGGGCAATGTACATTGCTCGCGAAGAGCAATTGCCGCAATTGCACGCGTTGTACCAGCGGGTTAGTCGTCTTTTAGACAATGTGGAGATTGTTGATAAAGCTTTTGTTCTCAGTAAGGTGCCAGAGCTTAAATCAGATTATGTTGCTGCTGGTTTTTGGGAGCCGACCTCAATGGAAATCGATGTTGCGGCTTTGCTAGAGGGCTACATTAAATTTGCTAAACGCCAAGGCGTAGAGTTTGTTTTTAATGCGCAGGTGAAGTCTCTACAATTTTCGCGAGAACATTGGGTAATAGGGTCCTCGGCAGGGCAATACCAAGCAAAGCACATTATTAATGCTGCTGGAGCGTGGGGTGACGTTATTGCAGGGTTGGCCGGTGCGCGATCGGTTGGGCTCGTGCCGAAACGTCGAACCGTGTGTATTGTTAAATCGCCAGATAATATTGACGTCAGAGGGTGGCCGCTTACTTTGGATATTGACGAAGATTTTTATTTTAAACCGGATGGGGGCAACATTCTTATTACCCCAGGGGATGAAACACCCATGGAACCCATGGATGCCTACCCGGAAGAAATAGACATCGCTTTAGGTGTCGAGCGCTTTCAACAGGCAGTTGGTATTAAGGTGAATAGAGTCTTGAGAACGTGGGCCGGTCTCAGGACTTTTGTGAAGGACAAATCACCCGTTGTGGGATTTGATTCGAAAGTGCCTCAGTTTTTCTGGCTGGTGGGCCAGGGAGGCTACGGTATTCAAATGGCGCCAGCATTGTCGAAAATCGCCGCTTCGTTGGCGATAAATCGGGGGATTCCCCAATTTGACACGGCGATGAGAGTGACCGCAGACTCAATTTCGCCTGCGCGGATTTGAGTCTATGTTTATTTGAGCCTATGTTTATTTGAGCCTATGTTTATTTGAACCTATTTTATTTGTATATGTTGGGGTCTGGCTTTGTCTTATCTCGTATTGTTATATCTTGTATTGCCTTATGTCGGATTATCTTATTCCGCATTTTTTTTTAGGTGAATTTTTCCTTCTCCGGTGAATACTGCAGATCCGCCTACTCGTACGGTCAAGGTTGACTCACCTTTATTATCCATTTCCAGATGTAAAATACTTTGCCGAGCTTGCTCCAATCCTCGTTCTACTGCAAACACATGTGTCCCCGGTTTGATATGTTTGTGATCACATAAATAAGCTGCGAAAGCAGGTGTTGATGCTCCCACTGGCGGATCTTCCAAGCGACCAATGCTGGGCCCTAAAAGGCGAAGATGAAAATCTGTCAGTGAGTGTTCTGTTTCTGTGCAAAATAATAATATCTCTTGAGCGAAAGTAGCTGGCGCTGTGGAGGTGCTCCAAGCTTGGTAATTGAATCGAGCTTCTACCACCGCTTGCAGTGATTTCACTGGAATAATCAGATAAGCGGTCTCGCAAGATACAATCAGGGGAGCGTAGCGTTTATCACGGAGTTGATTTGGATTGAGATTGAGTATTTCAGCGAGTTCCTCCTTGGTTGGTGTAAATCGATCTACTTGAGGCGTAACGCGACTGGTGAGAAGGGTTTGTTTTATTTCACCCTTATCATAGGTGACATAAATTGTTTGCTCTTCGTTATTGTTTTCAAAGAATATAGGAGCAGAATCTTGTGACTTCAGTGCACCACTTTTTGCGAGAGTATAAGATGCTGCGATAGTGGTGTGGGCACCGATACTGGTTTCTTTTTGAGGTGTCTGAACTTTAAGCTGGAATCGGGAAGCGTTATCGCTACCCGTAATAAAAACGGTTTCCCATAAGTTGAGTTCATTAGCGATCAGCTCCCTATCTCTTTGGCTAACTGAGTGGGCATCTGGAAATACCGCGATTTGCGCACCGCTAAAGGGCGTATCGGTAAAAACGTCCACAAGGTAGTAGTTCAGATCCATTTTAATGTCCTTTTATGAGTCCTGAGAAAGTGCTATCTCATAATAACGTGGGGCGTCTATTGTGTCTTGAGATTAAGCATAAATTGTGCCTCTTTTTAGTGATAATTCTTGAGGTAAATTTGCACAGAATAGACAAATGACCAAAACGCACTAGATTGGGTATTAGGGTACATAGCTATTAGGAAGGCCTCATCATGGATAAAAGAAAAAGGGGTGAATCGGCCACCAGAAAACTTAGCCCGTTTCTAGAAGATTCCTACAATCAAGGCGTGAGCTGTTTGCAGCAGGGTCAACACGATGCAGCGTCTATGCATTTTACTCAGGGCTTACGGGTGGAGCCAGATCATCCCCGGTTTCTGCACATGATGGGTTTATTAACTTTAATTAGGGGGGATCTTCGTACTGCCAAAGAAATGCTGATTCGGTCGGTGGAGCAAGACCCCCGAAATGCAGATGCTAATAGCGATCTTGCTGCCGCCTATATCCAGGGAAATGAAGTGGAGTTGGCGCTGAAGTTTAGTGAACAAGCCATTAAGTATAATTCTCGGCATGTACAAGCCTACAATATTCAAGGCTTGTGTTGTTATTACCAAAAAGCTTATGACAGGTCTGAATACTGTTTTAAAAAGTCTATCAATCTTGAACCTAATTTTGTCGAGGCACACAACAATCTTGGCTTGGTTTTTCAGGCCCAGGGCGATATGCAGAAAGGCATTAAGAGTGCGCAAAAAGCGCTGCTGATCAATCCGAATTACCTCAACGCCTATGTCAATATTGGTNACATGCAGGCAGCGCTTGGACTATACGAAGAAGCGCTGGAGCATTTTCAAAAGGCGCTATCTATCGAACCAAATGATGCGAGAGCCATCAACGGATTAGGAGAAGTGTATCGACAAAAAGGCGATTTAGACTCGGCAATTGCTAGTTTCTGTGAGGTGTTGAAAATTAATCCCTCCTACTCCCTAGCCTATAACAATCTGGGGTTAGTTTATAACTCAGTGGGTGAGATGGATAAGGCAATTGAGTGTTTTGAGTCTGCCATTAAAGTGAACCCTCAAGATGGAAAAGCCCCGATGAATTTGGGTAATCTTCATTTTGAAAATCACGCTCATAGTCTTGCTAAGCAGTATTTTCAGCAGGTGTTGGAGGTGGAACCNGACAATGGCAGCGCGCAGCATATGCTGTCTATTATAGAGGGCGATCAAAATGCCTCGTTACCGAAGGCGTATATCAAAGATCTGTTTGACGGTTACGCTGAAAACTTTGAAACCTATTTCGTGGATGATCTTGAGTACCATGTGCCGACTTTGTTGCGGGAGATGTTTAGCAAAAATGGATTCAGATCAAAAACAACGGCCCATGGTTTTTTCGAGGGTTTGTTAGACTTAGGGTGTGGCACTGGATTATCCACTGAGGCGTTTAAAGATCTTGTGGATGTAGCCGTTGGCGTTGAACTGTCGCCTAATATGGTGGCTAAGGCCAAGCAATCTAAGCTATACAAAGAGGTCTTCTGTCTTGATNTCATTGATTTCTTACACAACGATTCCATCAATAAGATTGAAACTGGAGGTAAAAAAACACCATTTGATCTTTGTATTGCCACGGATGTGTTGGAGTATATGGGCGATTTGGGACCCTTGTTTGAGTCCCTTGCCCGGTGTTTAGCAGAGGACGCTTATTTTGTGTTTTCTACCGAGCAGACAGATCAGGGTGATTTCTTGTTGCAAGATACGGGTCGCTATGCCCATTCGTCACAGTATTTTAAACGTCTTTGTGTAGAGCATAGTTTTCAGATCCTGGCTCGTGAACAGGTGAATGTGAGAATGCATAAAGGTCAGTGGATAGTGGGCGAGATGTATGTTTTGTGTTTAGAACCGTAGGTTTATTTCAAATTAGTCGGGCAACCTCTTCTCCAATAGCCAGGCATGAAGTTAATCCCGGTGATTCTATTCCAAACAGCTGAATTAATCCTGGGACACCATGTTCCGCTTCTGTTTGNATCACAAAGTCCTTAAACTCTTCCCCTGGACCTTGTAACTTTGGCCGCATCCCGGCAAAAGCTGGATTTAGCTTTGTAGTGTTGAGGCTTGGGAAGTAGCGTTTGATTGCCTTCTCGAACTGAGGTCGGCTGCTTTCTTCTGCTTCATAGTGCAGTTGATCGCAATACTCAGTGTTAGGACCAAACTTTACTTGCCCACCTAAATCGATTGTTGCATGAATACCTAATCCAGTTCCGGTTTTATCGGGTACAGGGTAGATCAAGTGGTGAAAAGGAGATTTCCCCGATAGATGAAAGTAGCTGCCTTTGCAATAATGTAAAATAGGCGTGTGGTGCGGGGAGAGGCCTTCAATATTTTTGGATAGTGCTTGTGCACCAAGTCCGGCAGCATTGATGAGTAGGGAAGTAAGAAATTGATAGTGCTCTCCTGACTTATTTTCAGAGTTTATCAGCAGTCCCTCGGCGTGTTGTGATACAGATGTAACACTAGTTTGNGGTACAAACAGTCCGTCTTTACTTTCTATTTCTGCGAGAAATTGCAGCATCAATTGATGGCTATTAATAATGCCCGTGGAGGGNGAGAAAAGNGCGCCTACAGCTTGAANATTAGGTTCAATTTCTAAAATATTTTCAGCACTAAGGAAGCTAATATCGGNAACCCCATTATTAGTCGCGTTAATTTTTATTTCATCTAGAAGATTCAGTTCATCTTGATGGCTAGCGACGATTAGTTTTCCAATGGCTCGGTGCTCAATATTGTGTTGTTGGCAATATGCGTATAGCAGGGACTTTCCGCGAACGCAAAACTGGGCTTTTAGTGAGTCNTGGGGGTAATAAATGCCGGCATGTATTACTTCACTATTACGAGCGCTGATTTCNTCTCCGAAGGTGTCGTTTTTTTCGAGTATTAATAAATGGTGTCGAGTGTTTGATTTTGATCTCTTAGAGCTTATTGCCCTGGCGATGGCAAGACCAATAACGCCTGCCCCCACTATGGTAATATCGACTTTATCAAGGCTGTGGCCCATGGTTTCGTTTAACCTCTAGATCTCTTGATTTATTTTATTAGCATTAAGTTTTAAAATTTAACGCTTTACTTGATAAAGTCTCAGAAGAACAGGCGAAATGTTATTTAATTTCTTGCGCAGGGCGAGCTCCTCAGTTTCATTTTGTTGTCTTGATACATTTTGTTGCCTTGATAAAAGCAGCAATAAGATATTAAACCCCCGCTGAAAAGAGGGAGTGTTTTCATTTTCTTTATCAGCACTAATGTGATGAGCAAGACCAGGCTCTGCAAGTAATAACCAGGCAGGAAACCAGCCAGACTCCATTTCCTCATCCTGATCGATAAACCGGTGCCAATAATGGGTTAGTGAGGTGTCGGGTTGTAACTCAATATCAGTTTCTGCTCTATCCTCATCATGCCAGAAGAGGGAGCACCATAACGCAATGCAGGCCTCTCGTTCCGCTAAGAAGAAGTTAGCCGTTGCAATTCGTAAACACAAATCATAGTGCTCGCTAAATGTCGCCTCTCCCTCGACGCTTTTTTTTGTCTCTGGCCAGTCTAAGGCTTTTTGCCAGGCGTAGCTGGCGTGTAGTTTAGGCATGTTGGAGTCAAAAGGAATGCCTTCAAGGGAGAAGGCTAAACGACGCCAAGCAGGAATGAGATAATCACGGGCTTGATCTTGAAGACAGTCCTTGGCCAGGGGTTCGATTACGTTTTCTAGCCCCTCTAGTTCTTCAGTAATTTGTAATGTGTGCTTGGCAGTATCCATTTTTGTTTCGAGATTCAGTGCTTGACTCATATGTCCAAGATAGGCCGCTAAACTTTCAAAATGATGGAGATGTTTGTGATTCGGGTCTTGTTCGCTTAGTTGATTGAGTAGTCTTTGAGTTTGGTCTAAATCTCGAGAACCCAGGGCGTCGCGTAGGCCGTTTTCTGTAAACAGCACGGGATTATCGAAGAATAAATCCAGTTGCGGCGTATCATTAACTCGGATAAATCTACAGGTGAGTAGTTGATTAAGCGCGGGGGTCTTGCTGGCTCTTAGCTGACTCGGNGTGTTCTGTTGCCAGGAGGTGAAGTTAGCTTCTTCTCTNTTCATGCCTAANAACTCAGCATGTTCCNTAGCATNTTNGAGCTGGAGCANTATTTTTTTTAGATCTCCCAGTAGGAGNACATCNAAGAACGGTGTTTCCCCTTTGCGCCATCGCTCGTAATCGCTATACATTAAACGGCCACCATCCATTAACCACTGTATGGGGCTAAAATTGCTCTGTTCGTTGATTTGTCGTTCCACTTGAGCTTTTATATCCATCTTAATTCCTGAATAAGAATTCCAGTTGTCATGATCTTTCTCCCCTGTGACCCGAGGGCTGTTCAACTAATTCTGCTGTTCAACTAATCCAGCTGTTCAGCTAATTCTGCTTTTCAACTANTCGTGTTTTTCAACTAGGAGAGCCGCCAGTTCTTCTCCCGATAACCTGAAAGGCTTGTCAGCATCTAATTCAGAAGCCTCTGCATTTTGATACATGGATTGTACTAGCTTTAGTTTGTCTTTTTGCATTTGGAAAATGGTTTCTTCGACGGTGTTTTCTACCAGCAGCTTATAAACAAATACTGGTTTGTCTTGCCCGATTCGGTGCGCTCTGTCAGTGGCTTGATTTTCAGCGGCGGGGTTCCACCAAGGATCATAATGTATCACNGTATCGGCGGCGGTAAGGTTTAGACCTACNCCGCCTGCTTTTAGGCTGAGTAGGAATACCGGTACTTTTTCGGCTTGAAATAGGTCAATTTGTTTGT
>JAESQG010000093.1 GCA_016765265.1 Pseudomonadales bacterium
TGACACTCCGTTTAGGGCCTCCCAAAAAATGCTGTTCGCAACGCCGGGGTCCACAACGATAGCGGCTAAGTTGACGATGTCACCACTTAAAACCCAAACATCCTCACCTGCCGCTATAACCGGAGTGTTTCCTTCGTCGTAAAAGGGATTTCCGCCTTCATTTAATTCGAATACACTGGGTCTAGCATCACCGTCATGATCTTCGTAACTATAGTCTTCTTCCGTAAACATTGGCCCTTCAGTCTCTCTGGAAAAATCCACCTCCCTAGACCCGCTAACCAGCAGGAATTCATCACCATTTTCCGTCAACAAATAATGACTCACTGAAAAGGAATAAGCTCTTCTTTTCAAGTCGCTAAGCGTAATCTCAAATTGATCGTTTTGAGTGTTATAGATCATTTCAATTATTTCGTCGTCAAATTCAATAACCGTTTTTATTACTGCACCGACAGGTAAACTATCCGGCGCTAGGACCTTAGCTGCCGCTATAAAAATACCACCTACAACAGCGTCATTTTCGTTTACCAAAGGGTTTCGACCTTCTTCAATTTCTTGCAGAGTTGAAACACCATCGTTATCTACATCGTCATAGCTGTAGTCTCCAGCACTAAAAACAACTAGAGCAATACCGAAGGTAAAGTCATATTCCTCACTTATGCTCGCTACCAACAAATTTTCTTGTTTATGGTAAAAATTAACGGTGAAGGTGTGCACACGTTTTTGCAGCCCCGCCTCAAAAACATAGGAAACCGTAGCCCCGTCATCGCTTAGAGTCATCAGATACACCGTCTCCCCAACCACCAATTCCGCCCTAAAATTGGAAGAATCCGCGGCCAATAAATGTATCATCTCTGGGACGGCAATAACGTGTTGGGAGTCGCCAATAATCTTCCCTGAATCTTCATCATCTGATCTATCGCTTGCTCCACACGCAACAAGCCCGAGCACTACAAATAACCCCAAGAATACGCTGTAGTTAATTCTCATTAATTCCACACTGCCTTAATTTTTCACATAAATATTTAAAACTAACGGTCACAGACTGCCTGGAAGATCGGCGGTTACTTCAAAAGGCTCAGTCAAACCTGCGTCAGTAAATCCACTCTCCGGCCCAACATCTCCTGAACCACCTGCGGAGGCCGCAGCACCCACAACGATCGCACCCAAGCCAATCCATAACCATTTACGTTTGAAGGATATTTTATTTTTTGACGTTGATCCCCCTCCGAATAGCGGTACTTCGCTATTCGCAATGGACAGTCTCAACGGAGCAATAGCGTAGCCACGCATAACAGCGTTGCCGGCTAAATCAATCGCTACGATGTAGTAATCGACCCAAAGTGTATTGTGCTCGTGCCCAGGTTTACTTAAGGCTATAGCCGGGATTAGCGCTTTATAACTATCCGTGTTGGTTATTCGAGTCATTGGTAGGTGGCGATACTTTTCTTCGCTAAGCAATTTGAAATAAACAGTTACGGATGCAATACCGATGTCATCAGTAACTAGGGTAGAAACAACGACATCTTTTCCCGCTTCAAAAGGCGTAACAATTTCATCATGAAGCAACATAGGCGCATCAATATCCAACTCCGCAGCGCTAGCGGTGCTCTGCCAAACATTGCTGCAAGCCCAGACTGCACCGACGAACACAACCACAAAAAACTGGCTGTTAACTAACGATATTCTGAGAGTCCAAATAAAAGTGACAACACTCACGACGTATTCTTTTGTACTACACATACCAAAAGTCATCCTGTATACACCAAATAACACGCTTTGGCTAAACGAACACTGATTTCTATAAAAACTAATATATTTCAATAGTTTATCACTGAACTCGGGCGAGAGAAAACAACCTAAGCGGATATCCCACGGAGATGGTAACGAAAATTTGAGCGCACATTCTAACCTAAACCTCGCAGCAACACCACGAGGCTGAAGACGGAGCACAAGCTCAATCATACTTTCTTTGAATTCCACTATACTCATCTACAAAGATACAATTCAAATTAAGGCACCACTTTAGATGACAATTGATAAGCAAAAGCTTTTGACATCCCTGGAATCCGTACCGGCGTTCCCCGCCAGTGTGCATAAAATTCTGGAAATGACCTCGCGCATAGATTGCCAACCTAAAGAACTAGTAGGTGTTATTGAACACGATCCCATTTTAACTATTAAGGTTCTCAAGCTGGTCAATTCCGCCTATTTTGGATTGTCCCGTGAAGTCACTTCAATAGCTCATGCAGTTGTCTATGTTGGACTCAATACGATAAAAAATGTGGCCATCAGCGTTGCTGCAACTGGCGTGCTACCTAAGGAAAATAAAGCCGGTCTAGATATGAATGGTTTTTGGTTGCACTCATTGTCTGTAGGGGTCATTGGTCGGATGCTAGCTCGTTTAAAAAAATTACCACAAACAGAAGTCGCTAATTATTTTGTTGCAGGATTACTTCACGACATAGGAAAAATATTCCTAGCACATTTTCATGCCATCGAATATCAAGAAGTACTACTAGAGCAAAGTAACAGCAATACTCCAATTTATGAAATCGAAGAAAACCTTCTAGGTATTTCACACGCCACACTGGGCGGTAAACTTGCCGAAAAATGGGAACTACCCGGTGAGCTTATTAAAAGTATTTTACATCATCACGATATCGCTAATCACACCGACGCCGGCGATTTAGAGATTGGTTTATCCTGTGCCAATAAAGTGGCAAACTACTTGCTCAGCAAACAAAATGATGACCAACTTCAAAGCCCCGAATTAAGCACCATAGAAATGCAATGGTTGGGTATGTCAGTACAAGACGCTTTAAGTTCAATGGAAGAATTAGACAGCGAAATAGACAAAGCCAAAATGTTCATTGAGAATTAAGGAAAACACTTTAATGAAAATCCGACTACGTGGTTGCCGGGGATCAATACCGGTACCAGGCCCAACTACCGTAAAATATGGCGGCAACACCACCTGCCATGAAATCATTACCGATGATGGCGACCTTGTTATCATCGATGGTGGTAGCGGTATTCGTCAATTAGGATTAGATCAGATGGCCCATCTCCCCCTCAAGGTCACCCTATTAATAACACACACTCACTGGGATCACATACAAGGGATTCCATTTTACACACCCCTATTCGTACCCGGCAACAAGATACAAATCTGTGGTACTTTTGATCCAGTATACGGGAAGGAGTTAAGAGATATCCTAGCTGGACAAATGGAATATTGTTATTTCCCAATCTGTGAAAGTGAACTAAACGCAGACATAACTTATACTGATCTTCAAGAAAACGATGAAATAACACTTGGCTCCACCACCATCACTCCCATAATAATGTCTCACCCCGTACTAAACTACGGATATCGTATTGCATCCAAGGGGAAATCTTTTTTCTTTACTGGTGACTATGAACCCGCCACTAACATCTATCAACCCAACGAAGAAGGATATGAACTCTATCAACAAATAGTTGATGAACAAAACCAAGTTATCTGCGACTTTATGAAAGACGTAGATGTTGCCGTTATGGATGCCCAATACACCAGTGAAGAATACGCGACCAAACAAGGATGGGGACACGGCACTTATGATAGCTGCATCTCGCTCGCGGAAAAAGCAAAGGTAAAAAAACTCTACCTCACTCACCATGACCCCACTAGGACAGATGATCAATTGGACTACATTTATTCTGAACTGCAAGAAAAATATGCCCATATAAATTGTGATATCCAAATGGCCAAAGAAGGTGTTGAAATAGTTTTATAGACTACAACTCACTAACGACAGTTTGACAACGGTAACCGGTCACCTACCGAATCCCCCTTAGGAACTAGCAAACAAACGATTTAACTGCAGCTTCCAAGCAACCAGACCAATCCGGTCGAACATAATTAAACAGGCGGGTAAAAACAACAAATCCAAGACTAACGCAATAATAATAATAGGACATAGCATTTGGGCGGCAGTCACCATGGGACCAAAGTGAGATAAGAGTAATGTGCTCATTCCGATAGAAATAGCAAAGGTAGTAATCACCAAGGCAGATCCAGCGGAATGAAAAGCATAACGAATACCCTCCTCAGCGGTTTCTCCGCGCCTTCTAGACTCGATATACTTACTCAGGAAATGAACTGTATCATCCACCACTAGACCAATACTAATACTAAATGTCATGGCCGCCACCATATTAACTTCCTTAATAAATATACCCCACAAACCATAAATAATTGCTGCTGGAAATAGATTGGGAATCAAACTAATAAAGCCGTATTTAAAAGATCCCAACCCTACGATCAACGTTAGTGTAATGAGAATAAAAGCAAATGCAGAACCACCAATCATACTTTTGGTAACCACCTCACCCAGACTAGTAAACATCAAGGTTCGACTTGATCCTTCCACTTTATATTGTGGTGCATTTTTTTCAAACCAGGTCAGAGCATATCCATGTAAGTCGGCTAGAGTTTGGTTGTCGGACTTTTTCATAGAGACCATCAAACGAACACCTGAACGATTGGTGTTAATGTCCTTGTCAATATCAAAACCTTGCGGTAACGACAGTTCGTACATCAAAAAAAATTGTGATATGAGCTCTCTATTTTCGGGGACTACTTTCCAAGCTGGATCATTGCCATGCATAGCCTGATTGATATTTTTAATTATATCTACATAGCTGAACACGTTAGTGACACCCTCTTGTTCTCGATACCATTTAGAAAAGTCATCTAAAACAGTCAAATATTCAGGCTCGTTAATTGCCCCCTCCTCTCCACTGTTGATGCTGTAGATGATATGTTGAACGCTAGATAAGTGCTTATTGCCAAATTCAATCGCTTGGCGAAATTCAATTTCTTCATCGAAATATGCTGTAATACTATCGTTAAATTTATTCTGTGGAATAAACGAAACAACAACGACAATTCCAACTAGAAATATAATAAGTATCCTATCACTCTGTCTAATACTAAAGGTAGCCAATATATCCATTAAAGCACTATGCAAAGAGGGCTTAGGCTTAGGCGAAGGCAACCAGAGTACTAAGGCAGGGAACAACGTCATCGACAATACAAAGGCTCCCATCACGCCAAACGCAGCAATGTTGCCGAAAGCGTGAAATGCTGGAGAAGCACTAAAATTCATGCCCAAAAAACCGATGGCTGTAGTAATGCTAGTAAGGAAAATGGGTTTAATATTTGCTTGCAGACTTTTAAGCAACGCATCCTCCTGTGACATTCCTGCGCCTCGGTTATTCACTAAATGTGTCAATAGGTGTATAGCATCAGCCATCGCTAGCACAATCACCATCAACGGAGCCATCACAGAAGTGGGCGTTAAGAGCGTCCCAACTAGCGCTGCGCCGCCCATACACACAATGACAGAAGTAATAATAATACTACTCGTTACTACAATCGCCGACAAGGATCGCAATAACACACCGATAATAACAAAACATATCACCAATACAAAAGGCATCAATGTCCCTAAATCATGCTTAATAATCTCAATAAAAGATTGTTCTAAAAAAACCCCTCCGCTGATATATATTCTTGTGCCCGGATATAACCGTTCCATCTCCGACCTCAGGTTCCTCGCAGCAACCGCAACCTCCTCTAATATTTCCATTCTGTCGCCATCGGGCAACACCAGGCTGACCACTACGGCTGTGGCGGAACCTTTTAAATTTGTAATAAGATTAGACAGAAAAGCGTTGCCTGCTGCATAGGACTGAAGCTCGACTATGTCCTCATTCGTTAGAACCTCAGCTGACTCAATAAAATACTCTACGGTAAGAGAATCCTCATCAGCATTAGTGCGCTGATAATTCACTAACGAATCAACCCGCATGGAATAGGGTAATTGCCACGCAAACCTAGTCATGGACTCAATTGCCATTAAATTTTCAACCGTATAAATGGACCCTCCATTAGGCTCAATCAGAAACACCAAGCTATCACTTTCGAGAAACTCTTCTTCTATTGATTCCAATGTCTGAAGATATATATTGTCCTCGCTAAACAATACTTTGAAATCACCTGTCAACGCCAAACGCGGTATTTGAAACCCCAAGAGTACACAGATAATTAAAGAAATAAAAAAAAGAACAACACGACGTTGAACTAAAAAACGAGCCAATTGCATCTGTAATCCCTCACGTTTTACTGTACTGAACCTAGTATGATTAGATTCTTATATGTCAGGGATCTAAAACGGGAATAGTTCTAAACACCTATAAAGCAAGCTAAAATAGTAGAATCAGCTAATCCAGAAGAATCAACCGCTACAACTTCAACTTAATAGTTTTCTTAAAATGGGTAAAAGTTTTTCATCGTTGACGGGTTTTACGACCCAACCAGTCGCACCTGCTTTTTTACCTTCCTCTATTTTACCAACTGCGCTTTCTGTACTCACTACTAGGATAGGCACACCTTTGTAGGTGCTTAGTTTTCTAAGCCGGCGGGTCAATTCTATTCCGTTACACTCAGGCATATACAGATCTGTGAGAATCAAATCGTAGCGTTTTTTAGTGGCTGCCAGAAAAGCTTGTTTCCCATCATCAACCAAATCAACATCATATCCATCCATGCATAATATATTCTTAAACATATTTCGCATTACTAGTTGATCATCAGCTACTAGAATTGAAGCCATATTGTCTTCTGATTAGAAAGGTAAATATCGTGTTGTGCTAAAAGTATAGCGCTTTGTTTCGATCAGTCACCCATTGAAAGCAACTTTAAATAATATTTATTTTAGGAAATAAATATTTATATATGGCCTTTGGCTTACTGTGCAGCTGTCAGGTAATCAAGGATACACAGGGACTGAACACAGGCCTCTAGGGAGAAAAAGGTAGAGAACGCATTATATTTTACCTCCCATCGGCGTACTCCTGAGGCCTTTACGACCCAACTTTGATTCTAATAAGCTCTCAAATTCCTCTTTAGGTAATGGTTTGCTAAAATAATACCCCTGGAAATAATCGCATAGCATATCGGTTAAGCTTAACATTTGCTTTTCGGTTTCAACCCCTTCTGCCACTACTTTTAATGACAAGCCTTTGGCTAGGGCAACGATAGCCTGCACTATCGCATTGCCCTCTATGCTATCCATATTCTCAATAAAACTTCTATCTATTTTAAGTACATTAAGTGGAATCTTGGTCAGATAACTCATAGATGAGTAGCCCGTTCCGAAATCATCCAAAGCAATCCCTATCCCTAGATCATGTATATCGCAGAGGCGTTTAATATTTCTTTCAGTGTGATCCATCAATAGGCTTTCGGTGATTTCCAATTCGAGACGAGAGGAAGCGATACCTATTTCGGTTACTGTTTTATTAAGAAAATTAATAATTCCATCGTCCTTAAACTGTTTAACGGAGACGTTAACGGAAATAGTAAAATCATCTGGGAGGTTAAACCTTTCTTCCCACGATTTAATCGACTTACAGGCTTCCTCAATCACCCATTCACCAATTTGTTCAATCATATCGGTTTCTTCAGCTATAGGGATAAACTTGTCGGGTGGAATCATTTCCCCGTCAGGGGCCCAACGCAACAATACCTCAACTCCCGTAGTAGCGTTGTCTGTCATTCTTATTTGAGGCTGGTAGTGAAGAAAGAAATCCATTTTTTTCACACTTTCTCGCAATTTCGATTCAGTGTCCACAGCCTCTTCCAGCTCCTTCTCCATTCCTATGTGGAATACTTGGTAACAATTTCTCCCTTCTCTTTTGGCACGATACATTGCCGTATCAGCCTTTTTAATCAAATCAATGGCATCTTTGGCCATCTCCGGATAATAGACGATACCGATGCTCGCTCCAATATACACTTGGTGTCCCAGTATCTCAAAACTGCCAGAAAGGGAGTCGATTATTTTATCCGATATGCGCTCTGCAACTTCTAATATATTAAAACCCTGTATAACTATAGTAAATTCATCTCCACCCAGACGACAGACCACATCCGCGTCGCGAACGCAGTTCTTCATTCTTTCAGTTGCTTCTTTCAATAGCTGATCACCGGCCTCGTGACCTAAGGAATCGTTCACCTGTTTAAAGCGATCTAAATCTATAAATAATAATGCAAAAGTCTTTTCAGTATAATCACTTCTAGAGACCGCATGCTGTATGGTAACGTTAAAAAGGTTACGGTTTCCTAATCCCGTCAAACTGTCGTACTGAGCCATGTAATTGAGCTGTGCTTCAATTTTTCTCCTTTCAGTAATATCTTTAAATATCAGAACCACTCCAGAAAACTCATTTTCCTTTGAGCTAACCGGGGTAGCCGTATATTCCACAGGAATAATATTATCTAAACTTGTTTTAAAGGCACCCACTTCCGTTTGATATTTCCTCCCCTTACTACAATATTTGTAGATCTTGGATTTGGACCATTCAAAGTGTTCGAACCCAGTAGTAGAAACAAGGATCTTGTTACCCAAAGATGTACCTTCCATCCCTCCAGGTTCATATCCAAGCACCATCTCTGCCGCAGGATTTGCAAAGGTCACCAAACCCAAAGCATCAACACCCAATATTCCTTCTCCCACCGACTTCAGTAATAGTTCATTACTAGTCTTAAGCTGGTCGACTTCTCTGAGTGAATGTTCTAACATTTTTTTCTGGCGATCGATCTCCATAAAAAGTTTAACTTTACTGATAAGAACAATGGGCTCGATGGGTTTTTGAAGAAAATCGATCCCACCGCTTTCGTAGCCTTTAAAAATATATGACTGATCCTCATTGATTGCTGTAACAAATATTATTGGAATATGGCGAGTCTTCCGCCTAGCACGAATTAGCTCAGCGACTTCAAACCCGTCCATATCGGGCATTTGTACATCGAGTAGCACGAGAGACACATCAAACTGTAATAGCGTTTTCAACGCTTCCTCACCGGAAGTCGCTGTCAAAAGATCGACAGACAGATCACACAACAGGGATTCTAACGCTACCAAGTTAGCACTTTTATCATCAACTAAGAGAATGCGTTGTTGCATACTGATATTACTTTACACCTGTCGCATGGTATCAATCTTATACATTGCAGAAATAATATTATTCATAAACTCCACTCCAAAGAATCCTTCAACTATTAGTAATAGCCAACAACATAGTAATAGCCAACAAGTTAGTAATGGCTAGCAAGTTCGTTCAGCTTTCTAGCCATTAGCTTTAAGCTTAGAACAAAATCGGCGGTAGTAATCTTTAAAGCTGATTCAGGCATAGTAGGCATTTCAGCCTCTTCAGGTGATTGCACGATTATTTTCCCGCCCTGCTCTTTTATATACTTCGTACCCCTAGCACCATCGTCATTAGCTCCTGTCAGTATAATACCCAGCAAATGAGCACCATACACATCAGCAGCACTCTCAAATAAGACATCTATAGAAGGGCGACAATAGTTAACCTTTGGTGAAATGCAGAGTGAAAGCGTTTGATCTGCCTCAACAAGTAAATGATAATTTGGAGGTGCTAAGTACACAACACTCGGTAACACTGGCTGTTTCTCCTCAGCTTCCTGTACCGGGATTCTAGAGTGGTGGTTCAACACTTCAATCACTCCCCCTCGAGCAGTTCTCTCCTGATGCAGAACCACTAATATCGGCAATTGAAAAGGGCTAGACAAATCTGACAATAAGCACTCCAAAGCCTGAATACCGCCCCAAGATGCTCCAATTACGATTGCGCCTTTCGTCTGCGTAGTTTGATTTTGGATTGGCACTATTTCACCAACTGATAAATTTTATACTCATCGTCTATCTCCCTAAAATCATCCCGCCCCTCGTAAAAGTCCAAAGTTTCTTTCGTCCCTAGACACAAAAAACCACCCAAATCGAGACACTCATGAAAAAGCTTGAACACTTTATTTTGCAAAGCACGATTAAAATAGATCAGAACATTTCGACACATGACTATTTGCATTTCACCAAAGACATAGTCAGTGGCAAGGTCATGCTCAGTAAATACGATATTATCCATTATACTTTGTGTCATTATGAAATGATCATAGGCTTCACAATAGTAAGAGGAGAGAGATTTTTTTCCACCTGCATTAATATAATTTTCTGAATATTCCCTCAGGCATTGAGCTGGATAAATTCCTTTTTTGGCTTTTTCTAACACCACACGATTAATATCTGTTGCATATATCATGGCTCTTTGTCTTAAACCCTCCTCGTCTAACAGTATATTCATAGAGTACGCTTCTTCTCCTGTAGCACATCCGGCATGCCATATTTTAAGGTGTGGGTAAGAATAAAGAGGGTTTATCACTCTTTCACGTAATGAAGCATAAAACCCGGGATCCCGAAACATCTCTGTTACATTAGTGGTTATCTCATCAATAAAGCGCGCAAACAACTCTTTGTCCCGGGTAATGTAATAGGGTAGATCTTCTATGCTAGGATTATCTTTTTGACGTACAAAATAAAATAAGCGGCGTTTCATCGACGCCGAAGAATAACCTCTAAAGTCGTATCCCCACTTGGAATATATCGCTTCAAGCAGGATCTTAATATTTAACTCTTCTTTTTCGTTAGTATAGGTCGCAGACAAACCATTACCCCGCCTTTCCTAACCACACTTTAATAATACCAATTAGCTTTTTAACGTTAACCGGTTTTGTTAGATAATCATTAGCACCCACTTCTAGGCACTTTATTCGATCCTCGTTCATAGCCTTTGCCGTGACAGCTATAATGGGTAAATCGTTAAATTCATTTTTAGACCGAATAATACGAATGGCTTCGTAGCCATCCATCTCAGGCATCATGATGTCCATCAGTACAAGGTCGTAAGCTCTATTTCTATTATCATCCTTCCCTGCGTTAACAGAAACGTCCCCCAATATTTTGTCTACAGCCTCTTTACCATTCATAGCGGTATCTAAACTCATACCACATTCTTCAAGAATTGCTGTCAATGAATACAGGTTTCGCGCATCATCATCAACCAATAGAACCCGCTTACCTTCAAGAGGGGAGCTTGCATCACTGTCACGCATCGCCGCAGAATTGGTCACCTCACCACGATCAAATTTCTCGTTTTTTGACCCTTCATTTATCGAGTGTTTAGTATCTCTATTTTCTATCACTGTTTCAGTTCTCTGTAGACCTACCCAATTAAGAAACAAAGCCGCTTCGTCATGTACCCGTCGCATACCCGTGCCTGCCTTCAAAATTATGCGATCAGCATATTGCGTTAGTTTCTTTTCAAGATCGACACTAACGTCCATTGCCGTGTAAATAATGATAGGCGTATTTCTCACCTTCTTCATCATCCTTAGCTCTTTAAGTAGCGTAAGTCCGTCACAATCAGCTAAATTCAAATCCAGTACAATACAGTCGTAGTCTTTAGATTCTAGTATGGCTTTTGTCTCATGACCCGATACTACAAGATCAACCTCCGCGGCATGATCTGCAAACTTTTCTCGTAACGCATCACCCTGAACAACATCATCTTCTATTATCAACAAACGTTTTATGCTAACAGACAGATCATTCTTAATCTGAGAAAATAGTAAATTAATTTTATCATGTCGTACGGGTTTATGGAGATAATTAACGGCACCCAAATTTATTGCGTTTTCCGACGCTGTACTTCCTGATAAGACGTGTACTGGAATATTTTTTAACAACATATCATCATTGAGGTATTCTATGAATTCGTCACCCGACATACCCGGCAACCCCATATCCAAAATAATAGCCGCAGGTACCTTCAACTTTATATAATCAACAGCATCCTCAGCACAACGCATCAGTACCGATTTCACACAAAATTCATTCGCTACTTCCTCCAGTACAGCGGAAAATTTAGCATCATCTTCAACAATCATCAGTAGACCAGGATCAAGCTCTCTTTGTCTGTTATCCGTTTTTATTGAGCCAGCGTCTTTAGATGAATCTTTTTTATTAACATCTCTAGATTCTTCTAGTGCTTTATTTTTTTCTAATATTATAGTGTTTCGCTCATCAAGCAGTCTCGAACGCTCTTCAAGCTCTTCATTCAACACCTTTAACTCTTCTTGTTGTGCTTGTAAATTTCCTTCAGAGACTCGCAACACCTGCGCCTGTTTTTCTAATTCCTCATTCGCTGTCTTTAGTTCTTCCTGCTGCGACTCCAAGGTTTGCGTCTGCATTCGCGTTGTTAGAAGCATTTTGTTAAGCTGCACCCTAGATTGGACAGAATGAACAGCTATTGCGATCCCTTCAGCGCCCTTTTCAATAAAGGCTAGCGCATCTGATGGAAAAGGATCAAATACTCCCAGCTCCAAAACTCCCTTGACTACATCATTGTGTAACAATGGCACGAGGAATAGGTGATTAGCATTGAGTGAACCAATGCCCGCAGATATCTCCATATACCCTTCAGGAACATCGTCCACCAATATTGCTTTTTTCTCTAGACCGCACTGACCAACCAAAGATTCCCCTAACTTAAAAGAGACATCTTTGCTTATAAGCGAACGATAGGCGTAGCTGGAAATGAGGTTAAGTTGACCATCCACCAATTCATAAAATGCCCCCACCAATGAATCTACTTCTTGGTTCATGTTGATCAACACCCGACTAGCCAATTCCTCTAACGATAACTCACCTCGCAATACTTCATTTAATTTGGAAGACCGGTAGAGTACCAGATCCTTAACCCGATTTTTCTGATTCTGCTCCCGCAAACTGTTACGCATTGTCTTTAATGCATGTCCTAATCGCCCCATCTCATTATGGCTATTGGTTTCAATTTTTATATTAATATCCCATCGCCCGCGACCGATATCATTCGCTATACTGATCCCATTTTCTATACTCTCAGTAATGAGTCGCGCAAACCAAACAGCCAATAGAACTATTAAAACTAGCACCCAGGAGCCGACCATAACGTCTCGTCNAGTNATACGTTCCCCNTCTAANAGAATNATNCGTGTTCGTTCTGCAAGTCNAAACTCTAACATTCCAGAAAATTCAATTAGTTTTCTACCTACTTTTTTCTTTTCCCTCTGAACAGCCACAGCCTCGCGCGACAGCTGTGTTTCGCTATCATCGTAATCTGGCGCATATTTTTCTGATGACTGACCAAGCACTGAAATCACGAACCTATCAAGTCGATGGCTATATTCACTCAACTCTTCTTGCAGGATATCNGTATGCGGNCTCAGGACGGGCAATAGTCTAGGAATACGTTTCAGTTCAGTCAGCATATCTACTGCAATATCGTTTGCCTGTATGGCAAAGCCTACATTACCTTCCAAAACTGCCAACTGATACCGCTCGTTCATCTTATTAAAATTGAGTTGCAAGTGGTTTGAAATACGCAACACTGGCAATTCACTATTTTTCAGTGCCTTTCTCTGTTGAACCGCGCTATTTATAAATAGATGATTTTCATATAACAATACTGCTNCGGACCCGCCGCCAATAATTATCAGCAGGGTTATTTTAATTTTTAATGATAATTCGCTGAACCACTGCATTTACGTAGGAAAAACCTATTTAATTCTCTATCGCACTCTTCTTCTTTAAGTAAAGATCATAAAGTGCGGTCGGCAAGATACGCAGCAAATCAAATTTGAATTAATGACTAAAATAACCATTTCGGCCCATACAGCGCAACGCTATATTTAGGGTGTAACCGTTGATTTCTTAATGCAGAAGCTTAAGGAAAGTGCCATCAAAATTCTACGCCCAGTGTTAAGCGATCTCGATTGCAAAAAAACTTAAACTATCCGATCTACTGACTTGAACTTAAAACAAGCTAAATATCGACTATGCTCTCAATAGACGGACGAACGTTATACCTTGGATGGGCATAATCATTTTCGATTAATCACTTCTACCAAGAGCTGAATTATGGACCCTCACTACAGTGCTATTCTGCTAGGGAAAGACCCTCTCGAAAACGAAATCTTGATTAATACGCTAGAGGGCTATGTTAGTGTAGAGCAGTATGGTGGCGAAGTGGAATATCAGAACCTTAAGAGTCCCACTGAACCTGATTTATTTATTATTCATAAAGCCTTAGCGAAGGGCGATGGTGTTATCACCTGTGAAAATATTCGCCATGAAACGAAGTTTGGGGACTCGTCCATTTTAATGATATTGGAAAACGACTCCGTATATCATAAAATTAAGTGCTATGAAGCAGGCGCCGACGACTACATCATACAGCCATACCATCCTGAAGAACTCATCCGAAAGGTAANGCGCCTTTCCAGTCACTCTACCCACAAAAGAAAACAAGCTAACTTAACAAAACAAGCCACAAACAATGCCGACGACGCCACAAAGGCAGCCTTGGAGGCTNTGAGGGCCACTAGTGATCTAGGGCTAATTGTTAAGTTTATGGTAAATTGTCAAACGGCAAACACCTTCCAAGAGCTTGCTGACCAATTGTGTGCGACCACATGCAGTTTAGGTCTTACCAGTATCGTTCAAATACACCAAGGTGAAACTTTTCACACTTTCGCTCAGCATGACGAGCCCAAACAAATTGAAATACAGTTGCTTCAAGAAGCTAAACATAAAGGAAGGGTCGTCGAAGATAACAACTTGATTATCGTCAACTTCGAACTCCTTTCGATTATGGTGATAGATGTGCCTGTGGAGAACAAGCTACACGGCCGAATAAAGGACACATTAGTGCAATTGGTAGGTGCCGGTGAGATTAGGGTTCGCAGTATCATGGTAAATGACATTCTTCATGCGCAAAGTAGAAAAACGATTTCAGTAATCAACTTAATTCGGCAGCTTGCATCGGATAATCAAAAACATGCTACAAACATCATGGTACAGCTTTCGGAAGGAGTAGAGCAATCCGCGATATCGCTCTCATTGACAGAGGAACAGGAAGAACATTTTATTGAACTCGCGGAGCATGCACACAAAGAGCTCGACTCGCTCTACCGAGGCAGTGACATTCTAGAAAGCCACTTCATGCGCGTTATTCTAGGTATTCAAAAGGCAATAAAAATACACGAAGGCAAAGACTAATACCACCCATTACTCCACGGCTTTATTTTATAGATAAATTAATCAATAACTTAGTATTATACCCCCTAATACTATAGCGCCNAATACTATAGCGCCTATACAAATGCAAATGAGAATCTATTGCATTTAGCCGGTCAAGATCGTATTATCACCTCGTCTTTGAACTGCGAGGAACGAATCTANCATGNCATTTAAATCTTGGCTGGTATGCNCCACAATCCTATCGTCTATATCTATTATCTCGATGCCNGCGACGTCCTNNGCCAACAGCGTAGATGAACTAGCTAAAACTATNGAAATGCAACAACAACAAATTAACGCCCTCGCAACNGCCCTCGAACAAAATCCAACATCAACCTTATCNAACACAAGTATTGGTGGTTATGGTGAACATCACTTTAATCACAACAAAAAAAGTGATGACATCATTGACGCTCACCGGTACGTGCTCTTTGTCAGCCATCAGTATTCAGATACCATAGCGTTTTTCTCTGAATTTGAAATTGAACACGGTCTCGCAGGGGATGGCAAAGCGGGAGAAGTTGAGGTGGAACAAGCTTTTATTCACTGGCAAATAAACTCCAATCAGGCACTTAACATTGGCCAGTTCCTGGTGCCCATTGGGATCATTAATGAAACCCATGAACCTGACACTTTTTATGGCGTAGAGAGAAACCCGGTTGAAGCAGAAATTATCCCCGCTACTTGGTGGGAAGCAGGCGTAATGAACAGTGGCATAATCATTGGCGGATTTTCTTATGATATTGCCCTACATTCAGGACTAAACAGTGTCACTGCGGATATTCGCCAGGGTCGC
Source organism: Pseudomonadales bacterium (assembly GCA_016765265.1). Classification (GTDB taxonomy): domain Bacteria; phylum Pseudomonadota; class Gammaproteobacteria; order Pseudomonadales; family DC-out160; genus DC-out160. Next base: position 15,823 of record JAESQG010000093.1, read on the forward strand.
CAAAAAAATTCGAAAGCCGTTGCTGAAAAATGGGCGGTGACCGGTCGTATTAAATACACAGGTATAAAAGGTCTGGAATTAGCCTCTACTGTTAACTGGCAGCAAGACCTCACACAAGGCGCTCTAACCGCTGAAGCAGAAGCCACATTACTAGAACTCCATGGGATATATACCACTGGTCCTGTCGGTATCAGAGCACTTTATGCAATCTGGAATATTGATAGTGATGCAGCTAAAACAGCCGGAACAGACAAGCAAACAGGTTTGTACATTGAGCCTTTTTATAAAGTATCGGAGAATTTGGGAATATTCGCACGATATTCCCAGTGGGACAACGAAGCGGGGAGTAGTTTGGATACAGAAACCACTCAGTACGATATCGGTTTATCTTATTGGTTAGCAGACAATGTGGTATTGAAAGCAGATTGGCAAGACCAGGACAAAGCTAGTACTAGCAGCGAAAAAGACGGCTTTAATCTAGGAGTCGGCTGGAGTTTTTAATGGTCCTTAAACTAGTTACACTGGTTCTATTTTTATCACTGTTTGTTTGTACTGAGATACGAGCTAATCAAGGCCAGAATCTCAGTAAAGAAAAGTTTTTAAATCTGGCTTTTCCTTCACCCCAAAGCTCTACCAGTCAGTATAAGTTAGAAACCCTGTGGCTCACTAAAGGGATAAAACAGGAAGCAGAGAACATTTTAGGCCACCCCTTCAACATGCTCCGCATCCGCTATTGGACGCTAGGGAATCGCACTGCCTGGATTATGGATGAGATAGGCAAGGTTAAACCCATCACTACGGGCGTTATCATTGAAAACCAAGCCATACAGTCTGTTCATATTTTAGCATTCAGAGAATCCAGAGGATGGGAGGTAAAGTACCCTTTTTTCACTGAACAATTTATTAGAGCAACATTAGACAATAACAACAAACTCGACAAACAGATCGATGGCATAACCGGCGCAACACTTTCCGTTCGAGCCGTCAAAAAAATAGCCAGACTAGCTCTCTTTTTCCATACTATTACTCGTGATGGTTCTTTATGACTCCAATCCAGCGTCGCAAAAATTTACGCTCTATTATTTTGAAATGGCACCATCGGATTGGAGCGGGGATCGCACTTGTAGTATTGCTCCTGGCCATTAGCGGTATAATGCTCAATCATACGGACAGCTTAGCCCTCGACTCCAACAAAATCTCGAATCCCTTCATACTTAATCTTTACGGCATAAATGCAGCAGATAACCTTATCCATTTTCAAACTAATAACCATTGGCTAAGTTTAGCAGGCGAGAGTGTTTTTTTTGATACCGAACTAGTGTTCAACTGCTCATCCCTAGTTGGCTTTACTTACCTTGATTCTACTTTTGTGGCGGCCTGCCAAGATCGATTGGTATTGTTGACTGAGCAAGGCCAACTCATCGAAACCATAAGTGAATTTCAGGGCTTACCCGTTCCATTAGAGGCCCTGGGACTGAGCGCAAATGATAATCAATTAGTCGTGTCACTCCGTACAGGCAATTTCTTTGTTAATCTGGCTGAGCTATCCTGGATACCAGTAGCATCGCTAGCCTCCGATGATACTGGTAACAATATTGAATGGTCACAACCAACTCAAATATTAAACCCAAATTTAGACGAAATAAAATTGGCCTATACGGGAAATGACATTACCTTTGAGAGGGTGCTATTAGACCTTCACAGTGGCAGGCTTTTTGGAATCAGTGGCGTAATAGTCAACGATATTTTCGCGCTACTCCTGATATCTCTGGCCATATCGGGCTTTTGGGCCTGGTACACCCGAAGACGAAGATTAAAACGAATTCACCATTAATCAACTCCCCAATCAAACATCGCTACTGATCACCCTGCCCTGCCCAGAATCCAGGGTACATTATCAGCCATTTTAGCTAACCCAAAAAACCGTTATACCCCTCTACGAGGTGGCGGCCAACATCGCTAATACGCTAGACTGCTATCTTGTATTTTGGGAATACTTCTATGCAAAAACAACAGCATTTGGTGATGCGCATTGCTCAACGTACCATGCTGGGTTTTATTATTATACTGATCATTACCTGCATTTTCGCGTACTACCACCGTTCTGAAATAAGCACTGAAATCGCCAATCGACTGCTGCCTAACTATGGCGTCTTGCACTCAAACATCCAAATCGGGCGACTTACCACAGAAGAATGTTTTCTCGATGAAGTCACGTTTCAAGGTTCCGTTAACACAAATCAACGGTTCACCTATACCCTACTAGCGCAAAATAGCGGACTACGTTATAACGCGAATACACTAAAGAGACGCCACTTAGCATCTGTTGAAATAGAAAAACTAGTCATTATTATTACAGAAGAGAACAATTCAGGCTTTGTTAAACCTGAACAAATGACTGAGCAGGACCCTCTTACCGTTGCCGCACTGTTCATTGAACAATGGCGACCCCTTGTGCCTATAGACATACTCAGTATCAAAGAACTAGAGGTGAAGTTTGGTAGCGAAAGCCTATCGGTAAATCTAATAGGGCTGCCTTTATTAAAACTTCACAGTAGTCTTGAGTTAAACCCCGACGCACTGCTCGCTAACACTATACTGTACACGAAAAACCAGGACCCCTTATCCATAAAGCTGAATGCCAAAACCAAGGAGGGCATACATCTTCAATTATTCCAAAAAAATACATCCGTTTTTGATCTTAAACTACAACCAGCGACACAAGCTAAAGGAGAAGAAAGCTACAAAATCACAGCAGATGCCGACTTAACCTTTATCAACAAAATATTTAAAACGCTTTATCGTCAGGAATTAGCCCCCTCTTTATCACAAGAATCTGACGGGCGAGCTGCACAATACCCAATTGATCTCACATTAACGGGATCTTTCAATACTTCGGGGATGATATTATTGCCCCTTCTAATCAAGGATATTTCTTCAGACACAATAACCTGGACGGGCAACACCCACCTCGATGTAAATGCCGAGCTCCCCAGCCAGGGTATATTCCACATCCGCTTTAAAGGCCAACTAAACTCACAATGGAAAAACAAGACATTTACCGCAAGTCTTAGCCAATCTTTAGCTTACGATTTTGAGCCCGTGTGGTCCTATTTTGGCGCGGATAATGCGTTACTAAATTCGTTAAAGCTCTCCAACGAAAGCACCGTCAGCGGTAAGATCTCCAACGGCGCTACATTTGAATTGACTAACGACAAATCTATCAGCTTCCAATCAGACAAGTTTCTCACCATCTCAGTCCAAGACTCCACCACAGGGTCTCGTTATACTTCGTCTTTTTCAAATATAACAGCCCATTATTTGGAGGAATTTAAACTGGCAGGCTTGTTCGAATTCAGTGGTTCTTATGGCACTCTCGAATTACCTTTAAATTCAACAAGCATNGAANTTAAGCAAAATGANACTCGTATGTTTGTGNAATTAACTAGCTACTTCGCTAGTTTAAACGCAAACATAANNACTCAGTTGTATTACCCCTTCGACTCTAANCAGATGNCCTTCAGCNCCAACGGAACCTTGAAGAACCTNCCCCATTTCCAACAGTTTNTTTCTTCTATCANNCCAGCACCNAAAGAATTAAGGNTATTAACAGGCACTCTCCTGTTTTCACTTTCGCTCCGAGGANATGAGAAGATNATCGCACTATCTGAAATTGAAACTCTCCNCAAAAATATCACGCTNACCTTAGACGAAGTATTCCTTATGTTTGACGATATNCCGNTAACTGGCCTTAACGCAAAGTGGCAACTCTCGGGGACACAGANAATGACCTCAGACACTGAAGCNACCNTAACCATCGACTCCATAGATATTGGATTCCCCATAACCGATACGATGATTAAGTTTTCTTCTCAATTTGATTTTCAGCGCTACTACATTGATGACCAATTTAATGTCAACACCTCTTTCTCTGTCTTCAAATCTCACCTACTNGGAGGNGAAATATACAACGCTCAAACTTTTACAATTGACCCTATTAAACCGAAAGGTCAGTTAACCTTAGAGGTGGAAAAACTACAGCTAGCCCAGATACTGGCTCTGAACGAACTAGAAGAACTTAAGGGAGTGGGGTCACTCAGCGGCACCGTTCCTATCACAATCGAAGAACAGGGTATTCAAATCATTAACGGTAAATTAAATAGCATTCCGCCTGGTGGAGAAATTCATTACACTCTCGACGACGCCAGTAAAGCACTCGTGTCACAGCAAGCTGGGTTAAACATTGCTACCGATATTCTAGAAAACTTTCATTTTGATGAATTAACTATAAATTTTAACTTTTTACCTAACGGATTGATGCATTTAAAAAACCATTTCCTTGGATACAACCCCGACAAATTTAACGGTAGTCCTATCAATCTAAACCTAGACCTGGAGCTCAACGCATTAAAAATGATGAAAAGCTTACGGCTGTCTGAAGAAATTAGTGACAATATNGAGAACCGTTTTTCCAACGAGTAATTNACACCAATCGCAGGAATAGAAAAACGCCAGCTCCTCTGGCACTCACTCTAGGACAATGCTACCCTCAATCAATATTAACGGCTACTCAAGACCCTGTAACTTAAACCCTGTAACTTGAACACTAAAATAGGACGCAGTGTAAATGGCACCTTGGCGATTAATTCAATATGGCATTATGGTACTACTCCTTACCACAGCTTGTATCCCCACGGTACAAGTGGCAGTCCCGGACAAGCCCATAACAATCAATCTAAATATAAAAATTGAACATGAAATAAAAGTGAAAGTAGATAAAGAACTTGATGAACTCTTCGCCGATGAAGAAGAAGTTTTCTAGATGATATCTAATCAAAACACCAGCCTATNAGGAATAATTCATGTCCACAAATACCAAACACCAANCNGCTANAAACCCCATACTAAATTCTTTTGCGGCTCTCTTATTGATGGTTATCAGTAGTATCGCTTGCGGTGGAGTTCTCTCTGACGCTAAGTTAGGAGGGCTTATTGGAGAAGGTACAAACGGATATATAGGCCTTATAAAGGACAATACCCCCCAGAACNTTAAAGATGCGGTCCTTAAAGCAAACAACACGAGGAAAAATAAATACATTGTCGCCGCACAAAAAGGAAATACATCCNTAAGTAAAGTNGAAGTTATTGGCGGCCAACGATGGATCAATAANACGGTANCAGGNAACTACATTCAAAANACAAAAGGAGACTGGATTANAAAATNACGGGATTAGAAAACCGTAGAGNTCTTNCCGTCTACTGTTGAGAGCCAGTAGCGTTTACCTTCTTCAAAAGGTGGTCGCGCAATAGCACTTCTATTTTTTCTGCTGGCATAGGGCGGCCCAAATAATAGCCCTGTACAATATCACAATCCACTCCCTTCAAAAACTCAAGCTGCTCAGCAGTTTCAACGCCTTCAGCAACCACGTTTAATTTTAACGCTTTCGCTAATGCGATAGTGGCTTTCACGATAGTACAATTATTTTCATCGAAGGGAATTCTATCAATAAAACATCTGTCAATTTTTAAGGTCTGGATTGGAAATATTTGAAGATACTGCAGGGAAGAATAACCCGTTCCAAAATCGTCTACAGATACTCTCAAACCTAAAGAATGTAAACTCTTTAAAGTCTCTACACTACGCTCAATATCTTCAACCATAGCATGTTCTGTGATTTCAATCTCCAACAAACTTGGATCCACATCCAACTCCGCCAGAAGCGTCTCTACCGTATTGCACAAGGTATCATTACGAAGTTGCTTAATTGAAACATTAACGGCCAAGGAAAACTCAGTAGGTCGAATCAATCCCTTTTTAAGCCATGAATCCGCTTGTTGACAGGCGGTACGTAACACCCAATCCCCAATAGGATTAATCAGTCCCGATTCTTCAGCAATTCCGATAAATTCCAGCGGCGATAGCAGTCCCATCTTGGGATGATTCCAACGCAACAAGGACTCTACACCAATCAGGAGTTCAGATTTTGTATCGAATTGAGGCTGGTAATATAACAACAACTCGCCATTGTCCATGGCCTTTGATAACGTTGTCTGAATTTCCGCTGTGCGTTGAACCTGCTCATGCATATTTTTTGAATAGAAATGATAATTATTCCGTCCCCCATGCTTAGCACGATACATGGCAACGTCCGCTGCTTTAAGTAGAGACACGACGTTAGAGCCACAATCAGGATAGGTCGCAATTCCCACAGACCCCGTCACGTTGACTTCGTTTTGTTTCAAAGAGAATGGTTTTTCTAAGGTAGAGAGAATTTTTTTTGCTAATATGGACAAGTCCTCAGGAGTCTTATATCCCGAAACAAGAATGGCGAATTCATCACCCCCTAGACGAGCAAGAACATCGCTACTCCTAACCGCCCGCTTAACACGATGAGCCATCTCCACTAGCAAGGCGTCACCCGCATCATGGCCCATCGTGTCATTAATCCATTTAAACCGATCTAAATCCAAAAACATAACCGCCAAATTGGACTCCAATCGCTTGGCTTGATCAATAACATAAGAAACTTTATCTTGGAAATACAAACGATTTTTTAAACCAGTGAGCGGATCGTGATGCGAGTAAAAGGTTAAGCGAGCCTCTGATTTTTTTCTTTCTGTAATATCAGAAAAAACGAATACTGCGCCAGACAATCTTTCACGTGAATCCCGCAAAATGGTCACAGTATATGCCGCATCAAAACTGCCGCCTTTTAAGGTTTTAAACTTATCCTTGTCTTCTCGATAATGATGCCCGTGTAAATAGGCATTCACCAGCGGTGTCTTCTGCCATTCCTCATCCCCATCACCGTAGATAATGAGTTTATTGACATCCCTTCCCTTCAGTTCACCCGGCTCCGCTTGCAGTAACCGTTCTGCAGAAGGATTTGCAAATATTATTTCTCCAGCTGAATTGGTCCCTAATATTCCCTCACCCGCAGTGTCTAATATCACCTGATTTAGAGCACTGAGTTGAGCATTTTCAAGCTTTGTTTGATACTCTTCCACAGTCTGCCGAAAGATATTTAAAGCGTGTTGTTTTTGTCCCTCATCGACCTCCTGCAGTATGCAATCGTAGGCACCCAATTTAAGTAGTGCTGCAACACGATTACTATCATGTGCCACCATTGATACAATGACAGGGATATCCTGATCCACATAAGAATTACGAGAAATAAAACCTAAGAAATCTTCGCTTGTTTTCTTGTTAGTCTCTTCAAATATCAACACCAACGAAAACTGTAATTTTTCCATTTCGGCCAAGGCCGCTTTAACACTGGTTTTGCTAGTAGGAACAAGTTCAGGAGAACCGCCGCTCAAAGGTTCCATCCATGGCTGAGCCAAGTCAACCGGTCCAATAAGCAGCACGCGAGGGCTTTCTGTTGTGGATAGTATTACTGCCATGTATCACTCTTGGTCAAAAGCGGGGTCTACAATAATATTAGACTACATTAGAAGCTTTCCCAACGCTGGATTAGCTATTTAATTCGCTAATGAGAAGAGTTACCCGGCTCCATGGCCCAGCGAAAGGTAACATCATATTCCTTCATCAATCCGCCTACGGTCATCAGTACCCTTGCCATAGAGACAAATGAATCCGGAATAATGACTCTATTTTTCCTAAGCTTAGAAATCACATCTGACAAATTATCGGACAAACTCAATTCGTACTTTCTATCCTTTTGAATATAATCGGACAGACCGTCCAGAGCCTTCGAATCAGCTCCCGTAAAACCCGCTTGCGAAAATAACCCTTGCATGGTATCGCCGCTGGCGTGTCCCAACAAACCCATCAACAACGCCCCATAATTTTTCCGCTCACTCTCAGACAAAATAGCTAAGGCGCCAAAATCTAAAATAGTAACGCCCTGATTTTCATCAATCACAAAATTACCTGGGTGTGCGTCAGCATGGAAAATGCCAAACTCCATTACCTGCTGCATATAACTATCCAATATATGGCCTAAAACAGTTTTGGCATTATCCGGATTTTTTTCAAGATACTCGGTCAATGGCTGGCCTCCACGCCACTCTGTAACCAGAATTCTATCTGTTGACAACTCATGAAAAAATCGCGGAACCGATATAGAGTCGATATGATCGAGTTTCGCGAACATCAGCATGTTATTCGCCTCCGTCTCGAAATCCAATTCGTCCATAGTCATCGAAATGAGCTGATCTGTTACGCGCTTTATATCGAACTCTCTCACTAAGGGACTCACTAATGTGGCAATGGATCGAAATGCCACCTCATCTTGTTTAAATCGCTCTTCTACATTGGGTATCCGAATTTTTACAGCGACATCTTCACCATTAACCAACCGAGCCTGGTGCACTTGCGCGACTGAGGCAGTGGCTTTAGGAACAATATTAAATTCAGAGAACAATTTTTCCCAACCTTCCCCCCAAGCCTCGTCTAATGTTGGTTTCAGTTCACTAAATAAAATAGGGGCTGCAGAATTTTGCAAACCTTGTAGAGCCGCAATATATTCCGGTGGTAGGATATCGGGACGACAACTGAGAAACTGCGCGAACTTGACCCACGTGGCACCATTCTTTCTGCAGATATCACAAACTATTGCCGCATTTTCCCGATGCAGCGACGATAGATGTACAAGCTTTTCTGCGCTAGATGCTCTCGCTATTTTACGTCGATATTTCCTATAACCTTTTTCTATATTGAAAGCACCTTGGACTACTTTAATATAACGATCCCCTCCATAGGCCAAGGTTTTAACGTCCAGTAATGTAGACTTAACTAAACTAAAAGTGTCTTTAAATCGTTGCCTCTTACTAATTATCTTAACCTCATTCTTAAATTAGTCCGTGCCTGTAGTCCGTGTCTTTAGTCCTAGACATCAACCTGTGATTGCACCTTGGATTGCACCCTGGACCGGGCCCGGTCCAGGTCCCAGTAAAATAGCTGTTTTACAGTATTATGTGGCTCTGCAGCGTAATACTGTATTATTTTTTAAGTAATATGGAGTAACACTTCCTTTAAGTATCCAAGCCGACCTTTTCTCATTTGTTCTAAAGGAG
>JAESQG010000094.1 GCA_016765265.1 Pseudomonadales bacterium
TGGCTTAGATGATGAAATGGTCATGTTAAATTGTCTTAAGGAAGGCGCGCAGGATTTCCTACTCAAATCGGAAATAACCACCAATTCCTTAGTACGCGCTATCCGATATGCACAGGAAAGAAAACAGATCGCACTGCAGATGCGCTTCCTGGCGCAACATGATACGTTAACCGGGTTGGCTAACCGCTCGCTCTTTATCGACAGTGTTAAGCGCGCGATTATGCAAGCGCGCAGGGACAACTCCTATTTTGCACTTATCTTTATTGATGTGGATAACTTTAAAAATATTAATGATACCTTGGGCCACGAGGCTGGCGATGAGCTACTGACGACTATTGCACAACGGATTAAAGCCTCCATAAGAGGCGAGGACATTGTCGGGCGGCTGGGTGGAGATGAATTTTCTGTACTGATTTCTGGTGTAACAACACAATCGTCGCTGATAAAAATTGCACAGCAGCTATTGGAGTCTATTAGAGAGCCTGTTATTTTATATAATAAAACGATCCATACCAGCATTAGCTTAGGGATCGCCACCTATCCCACCTGTTCCGATGAGGCCTCTGCATTAATCAAGTGTGCTGATTTAGCCATGTACAAAGCAAAACAAAATGGGCGAAATAATTATTGCTTTTATTCTGAAGATCTACAACGGCTCGCCGACGAATACGCGAATATTAAAATTGATTTACAACACGCGCTGGTTCGAAATGAGTTTGAATTATACTACCAGCCCCAAATTAACGCATCAGATGGTAGTATCGCAGGTGTTGAGGCCTTGATCCGCTGGCATCACCCCACTCGTGGTTTAGTGCCCCCTGACGATTTTATTCCGATTGCAGAAACCAGTGGCTTAATCAATCCAATTGGTGATTGGGTAATAGACAAAGCTTGCCTACAGCTAAAAACCTGGATATCTGATTATAACTTGGAGCATTCGAACTTAACGATGGCCATTAATATGTCGGCCCACCAAATTCAGCAGATCGATATAACAGAGAAAGTCTCNCTGGTGATTAACAAATATAAACTGCCCTGTCCTCAGGTAGAGCTAGAACTAACAGAGAGNNTATTGATAGACGATCTCGAACGATGTAAAACGAAACTAGAGGCCTTGTCCNAACAGGAAATCCAGCTGGCGATAGATGATTTTGGTACTGGGTTCTCNTCTTTTCGACACCTACAACAGCTACCTCTAAAAATACTCAAGATTGACAAAAGCTTTATCGATGATATTTGTACTGCTCGGAAAAGTCGCGAGATTGTGAAGGCCATGATAGTGATGGCGCGCGCCTTGGATATGGCTGTTGTGGCAGAAGGGGTGGAAACTGAAGACCAAGCCATTTTATTACGGGAACTAGGTTGTGATAAATTGCAGGGATACTATTTCAGCAAACCTCTGTGTGCTCATGATCTCGGCCAAATGTTAGCCCATCCAGAGATGATTCCNGCTATTAGCGACACCCCCCGTCCAGTAGATAATAAATTGACAATCCTGTTGGTGGATGATGATGACTTAGATGCAAAAGCCGTTGAGCGAATGCTAAAAAAGCAGGATGATCCACCTAAGCTTGAACGTGCAATTAACGGTTTACAGGCTNTGGAAATGTTGANGGCACGATCAGGACCGCAGATAAAGCTTCCCTATTTGGTATTGCTCGATTTAAATATGCCGAAGATGGGTGGGATAGAATTACTGGAAGAGATCCGCAAAGACACCAAATTGCAAAATAGTGTTATTTTCGTATTGACCACATCCTCTGCGGATAAAGACAAAGTAGCAGCCTATGGTCGGCATGTTGCAGGTTATATTGTCAAATCAGAGTTAGGGGCAGACTATCACCGTTTATCATCAATGCTAAACGTCTACCAAAAAACGGTGAGTCTACTACAGTAAAGGCTAGTAGGGTAGAGTACAAAGAATTGCTTTTAGTACAGANTAAAACAGCGATTGGAGTTGCATCGCCAAGGAGAGAAAATGAATCAACCGAAAGAAGAAGTGACATTACTCGTTGTTGAAGATGACGATCTGGATGCCACAGCGATAAATCGATCTTTTAAAAAGCTCAAGTTGGATAATCTGATGGTGAGGGCAAAAGACGGTATAGAAGCGCTGGAGTATCTACGTGGAGAAAACGGTAAAGAACAAGTAAAAAAACCTTTTTTAATGTTACTTGATCTGAACATGCCTCGCATGAATGGAATTGAACTACTCGATGAGCTACGCAAAGATCCTGATTTGAATAACAGCATTGTATTTGTTCTCACAACCTCTGCTGCGGATAAGGATAAAGTTGCTGCTTATAATCATCATGTCGCCGGCTATATCGTCAAATCCGATTTAAACAGCAGCTTTTTAGAGGTCATTAATTTGATTGACTGCTACTGGAAAATAGTTGCACTACCCGTTTAAGAATTTTAATGACTTGTTATACCTTCGGCTGGGATAGAATATTTTGAACAAAACAGGTCGATTACTTATTTGTGACGACGACAAACTAGATCGCATGGCGGTCCTGCGAGAACTGAGGTACTGTGACTTTGAGTTTATTGAATGTGCCAGNGCCAACCAAGCCTTTGAATCCCTGAAAACNACCCCCGTTGATTGTGTNTTACTTGATTTACGCATGCCNGATATTGACGGNTTAACNGCTCTNAANACTATCCTGCGTGANCANNTAACAACGGCACCCATCATTATGCTNAGNGGCTTAGATGATGAGGATTTAGCAACACAGTGCCTACAGTTTGGTGCTCAAGATTATATTATAAAATCANCGCAAAAAAAAGATGCTCTACTGCGGTGTATTCGTCATGCACGTGAACGTAAAACCCTAGAACTGGATTTGCAAATTGCCGTGCAAAAAGCGGAAACTGCAAATGAAGCTAAATCAGAGTTTCTTGCTAATATCTCTCATGAGCTACGCACCCCCTTAAATTCTCTACTGATACTCTCTAATTCATGGGCAAAAAATTCCGAGGGTAATCTCACCACCGCTCAGATCGAAGAAGCCCACTTTATTCATCAAGGTGGATTAGAATTATTGGATTTGATCAACGATCTTTTAGATCTTTCAAAGGCCGAAGCGGGCTTGCTTTCCATTTACACATCAACAACCACGATTAGAGATATTAGTGCGGTGATAGCGAATAAATTCGCCCCAGTAGCAAAACAAAAGAGCATCCCGCTAATAACTGAAATTGCACCCGATACCCCCTTAGATTTCACTAGCGATGCCAAAAGAATACTTCAGATATTGAATAACTTTCTTTCCAATGCATTTAAATTTACTCAGAAGGGACAAATCAGTCTCCGTATTTTTCAACCCGAATTATCGGTTCAATTTGATTATGAGCCGTTAAACCAGGGCGGTGTTGTCGCCTTCGCCGTTTCAGACACAGGCATTGGTATTTCAGAAGAAAAACGAACTGTCATCTTTGACGCTTTTCGCCAAGAAGACGGCTCTACCGAACGACGATACGGTGGTACTGGGTTAGGGTTAACCATTGCTCGCAAACTAGCAACTCTCCTTGGAGGCGAAATCACCTTATCGAGCACGCAAGGTGTTGGCAGTACATTCACACTCTATCTTCCCCTGGTAAATACATTACAACCCAGTATGGCTGTACAAGATTCAATAATAAAAACGCCACAGATCAATGAAAGCACCACAACTGATTTATCCCCCTGCCCCACTACTCATTTTGATCGACAACAATTAGAACACCAGAAGAGTGACGAGGTTCTTGCAGCTCATGATCTAGTGGTATTGAGGGGTAAACGCGCTTTATTGGTTGACGATGACGTGCGTCATGCTTTCGTATTATCCGCGTTACTTTCAAAAGCAGGACTGGAAACAACGATTGCTGATAGTGGCCAGCTGGCTGTGGAAAAAGCAAGCTTATGCGATTATGACATCATCCTAATAGAAATCACGATGTCGGTATTGAATGACCCAGTCATTAATGGCTATGAAGCAACAAAACAAATCAGAACCATCGATAGCATGAGTAAGATCCCTATCATTGCACTCTCGGCAGATCCAGAGACAACTGACTGGGAGAGATGTCGATGTGCAGGGGCATCAGAATATTTGCCTAAACCTTTTGACACCGATCAGCTACTTTCACTGTTAACCACATGTTTTAAGGAAATTGTCTAATTCTTAGCGTCTAATTCTCATCGTCTAAGAGCTTGCGTACCCGTGACAACAATTCTTTTGCCGTATAAGGTTTATTTAATATTTCCTGGTGTAATATTTCATCGGTAGTGTGGTTGTGATAATCATCAGTAAAACCACTGACCATTTGAATTTTGATATGGGGGTAACGCTGTCGCACCTGAGCTGCAAATTGATAACCGTCCACGCCCGGCATAATGACATCACTTATGATCAGATCAACTGTCACTTGTTGCAGCAAGGACAAGGCACGTTCACCGCTATCCACCGTCAATACCCGATAACCCTGAGCGCTTAAGGTCTCCTTCGCCAGTGCCGCCAAGGCCGGCTCATCATCCACCACCAACAGCGTTTCAGTGCCCCTCGTTAAGTGATTTTCTATGGGTAACGTGGACGTCTCGATAGTGGTTGCTTGATGGCTTCGAGGGAAATAGAGAATAAAACGGCTACCATAGCTCGGAGCGGAATTCACCTTAATGGCGCCTTGACTGCGTTGCACAAAACCATAGACCTGGCTTAGCCCTAGCCCAGTGCCCATGCTGCCTTTGGTGGAAAAAAAGGGGTCAAAAATTTTATCTTTAGTTTCCGCATTCATGCCACTGCCAGTATCGGTAACGCTTAGCAAGACATAGTCTCCAGCAGGTAGGTTAAGTAATTTCCCATCGAATTCACTGAGTGACTCGTTATGGGTGCGTATACTCAATTGACCATTTTTATCGATGGCATCCCTGGCATTTATACTTAGATTGATAATGGCATCACCGAGATCACCCCCGTCTAACCTGACCGGCCACGAATCATCGGTTAGATCGAATATCAGTGTAACCCGCGCGGTCAGGGTTTTTTCCAGTAACAATTGATGTCCCTGCAACAACTGATTGACATCTAATACAGTGACGGTGGCGCTGGTCTCGCGTGAAAAACTCAGAATTTTCTTGGTCAGTTGGGCACCCCGTTCTCCCGCTTGCCGAATTTCATGGACATATGTTTGCAATGTGGGCTGATCGGTCAGCGCTGCTTCCAATAATTCAGAGTAGCCCATTACGACACCGAGCATGTTATTATAATCATGGGCAATACCGCCCGTCAGTTTTCCTAAGGCATCCATTTTCTGACTGTGGCGGATAGTCGCTTCCGCTAGTTTTTTATTGGTGATATCTAAAAAGGTGACCACGGCCCCAACACATATTTCCTCTTCATATATTGGATATGACCAGTACTCAGCAGAAAAGCTGCTACCATCCTTGCGCCACAAAACTTCGTTATCACTATGGGTTCCCTCCCCTTCTTTAAATGCCCGATAAATGAGACATTCGTTAACGGGGTAAGGTGTATTATCTGGATATTTATAATGAATAAGTTGGTGCATTTTCTTGCCGAGCACTTCAGTATCCTCCTCNTAACCCAACAAGCTGAGACATGACTGATTCACGAAAATGCATCTNCCCCCGGTATCGATGCCGTAAATGGCTTCAGCCGTTGAGTTGAGTAACAAAAGAACCCGAGCTTCACTTTTGGCCGCAGCTTGGCGCAAGCGATATTGTTCTGTCACATCACTAAACACCAGCACCACACCAACTAACTCATCCGTATCATTATAAATTGGTGCCGCAGAGTNGGTAATNTGATATCTGGAACCCTGTAGAGAGATCAGTGTAGCCTGATCGCTGAGATGGANGGTTTTACCCGTCGATANGATTGCATCAACGGGACATTCTAGGGGTTCACCTGTAATGTTACTGATAATGGGGAAAATGATTTCAAGTGGTTGCCCTATTGCATCATCTAACTTCCAGTCTGTGAGTTTTTCAGCGACAGGGTTCATTAGAGTGACCAACCCTATTGCATCAGTTGTGATAATCGCATCGCCAATACTGTTCAACGTTGTTGATAAATCTTTTTCTCTGGCCTGCAGGTCCTTAATAGTGACTGTTAGNCTGGATTGCATGGACANTAGGGCTTGGCATAAAAGGTCCAGTTCATCCAACTTGCTTGGATCCGGGGTTATTCTGTTTAGTTCCAGATGATTATCCAGGGTATGTATAGTCATCGTTTCAGCAAAGCGACCAATTGCAATCAGGTGTCTTGCAACAAGCTGATAAAATATAATTAATATCAANCCGCTGACAATAAACGTTTTAAACCCATTACTAATAAAAATATCCACAGCGAGGTCAATAATATGTTGATAAGCATCGTCCAGAGTGACCTCAATATAGAGGCGGCCAATCTGCATTTGTTCACCGTGATATTGATGAAACAAGGAGTNGGATTTGTTAATAATGTTTTTTGTCCTCTTTTCCCCCAGCGCGATAAGTGGCTGCGTCATATCGCTGACTTCTATATATTGCAATGACGGCAAATTAAAAATACCTTCAATCGTATTACTTAATTCATTTAAATCGAGGACCCAAAGACGGGAGGAAATATTGGACAAATGGGTTTGTTCTATTACTTTAAGTAGCATATCNATACGTTGAATATCGCGACGGTATTCGCCGTANAGCTGAAAAGACGCAGCGAAAATNCTCACNAANGTACTGNCAAGCACTACATAGAGAGTCATTCTNCGGGCAAGGCGACTATGTTCAACCGAGGGTATTTTTAACATGGTGCTAGCTTAATTCTATTGTTGGGTTTTATTGTTGGATTTTATTGTTGNCATGTATTATTGAATTTTAGGGATATAGCTCGATAAATGTTTGTCGAAAAGTATTTGATACCGACCATCTTGTTTCATATCAGCCAATGCCGTTGCTAAGCGTGGAATAAGCGACTTGTGTTTTTTGTGCAGATACATATATAACTCTCTTCGAGCTAAGGGTGGGGATCGTAGTTCGACATTTTTAATATTCATTAAATTTATAAAATAGTAGCCACTATACTGCACGTAAATAACGTAATCCGTACGTTTGTTTTTAAGCAATGTAAACAGTTTCTTTGGATCTTTGACCCGGGTGATTTCTGCGGTTTTTGGTACGTTCTTTTCCAAAATATTCCAGCCGTTAATGAAGGCAACAGATTTGTTGTCCAGACTTTTCCATCCCTGATGCAAGTCAATCGGCTGGGCGGAAAATACAACAAACTCCATGTCAATCAACTTCTCCGGTACACGAATNAAATTGCTATAAAGCTTATCCACTCCCTTGACCCGAACTAATTCACCATCTTCTAAACCGGCGTTAGCATTCGTCAGTCCTCGTGCGGCGGGCAGCTGCACCGTTTCGAGCCGGTACCCTATGGTTTTAAATATCTCCTGTGCAACTTCGTCTAAAAACCCCTTTTGGTCAGCGGTATGCAATGGNGGTTTAGAGGTGACGTTGAGCCGGAGTACCTGATCTGCACTGGTTTCAACACACCACAGAATTAGCGCNATAATAAGTACNATTNTCTTACGATCCCAGAACAGCATCAGTGATGAACCCACCNCTATCATTGCTNAAAAANTTTTGTCCTTCTATCACAGTATANTAAAAGTATANACGTGGCGTTTTATAGGTAATTTAAAATATTGATGTCATCTGGACACCCAGTCGATTTGCAATGACATCTAGACCATTGACTAAACTAATAAATGGCATACTACCAGTAGCCTTGGCACTGCGAATTTCATAATTTATTGTGAGCTTTGAACGTGGGCTAAAGCGATACTGCACGCCCAATGTGGTGTTATCAAAACGAGCCTCGATCTGGGCATGGCCGTCACACCTGGTATAATGATCATAGCGCAGATCCAGGTTCCACTTCGATACGGGAATATAATAGCCTGCATCGAGGTGAAACCCTTTAGTCTTGCCATTAATACACTCATAGGGGCCGATATTAAAACCGGGTTTTTCAGGCCCTTGAAAAATCATACCTTTACCCGTTATATACTCCGCAGAAAAACGCCATGGCATCTGTCTATAGACAGTCCCAGTACCCTGTCGGCTTCGTCTTATAATCTCTGGTGAGTCCGCGCCTAAACTAAAGTCGCTGGTAATAAAATGTCGTTTCCCCCTATGCGACCACAAGTATAGCTTCCAGCCCGATACCCTCGGCCCTTTTCCTTTANCAAATTGTTTTTCCGAAGACCAATAGACATAACGATCCATTCCCTTTGCAAGACCACTGGCGGGTTCCANCCCATTACCGTTGCCGATCATAAGGGCATAGCTATGGGTCCAATCGCNTTGTGTCACCCAGTCAAATAGCTGTACCCCCGTATCGCGCGCGGCACCAAAACTAGAATCATAAGAGCCATATTCCGAACCTGCAGGGTCGACGCTCCCGTCGCCATTACCAGCGCTAACCCCGGGGGCAAATCGTTCTAGCATTAATTGATTTCCGACCCAAGAAAAGTTGATGTATTCATAGGTAGCAAGACCCTGAAAGAGCTCTTCTGATCCAGGTGTCTTGAACAGACCGAAGCGGATTCGGGCATAGGGGATATAATTTAAAGTAACGCTGAAATCCATCATCCTGACGGGGGTTCTTTCCCCAAGGCTTCCACCGTCGGTAGCACCATTGTGGCCAAACTCNAACAGGGAAAAATAGTTTGTCAGGCCATCGGCTTGTTTAGCAGGGTCATTTTTAACAATACCACGGATGCCGATGCGGGCACGATAAAGCTGGAATTGTTCCTGTGTTTCTAGGTTGGGCCCAATGCGCGTAGGCTCTGGGGCCGTGGAGTGACTGTAATCCTTCTGATAGGTGGGTTGAAGAAAACCCCAGAGTCGCACATCTGTATTCGTGCTCTGGGGCTCCGTGCCTTGTAGCCGTAACCAATTAGCGCTACGAACATTTGCAGAGTTAATAATAAGGGCGAAAAATAATATCCACCAACTAAACTTCCTATAAGGCATTTTTTGCACCTCTCGGTCATTAGGGCAGATATCATAATTTACCAGCGTGATATCATTCTTCTAGCACAAAACCTATATATTCCTTTTCAGCAATTTCATCGCATCTGGCCCTGAAATTCTGCTGACCACCGGCATAAAGCATAAAGGTTCGTTTTTTGCTGGGATTATTAATATTCATACCCATAAACCACGAGTCTGCTGTCGGGAATAGTGTCCGGGTTGCAGTTTCATACACATGCTCCGTCCACTCTTCTTCAGCTTTTGGCGTGGGTTCAACAGTCTTCAGGCCCTTGTCGCGCATATAACCCAGTAGCCCAGCAACCCATTCAGCATTCTGCTCAGAACAGCGAGGAATATTACAAAAGGTCGCGCCATTATGAGGTCCAACCAGGGTGAGCAAATTGGGAAACCCTACAATTTGCAACCCAAGATTGGTGAGAGGCCCATCTTTCCACTTCTCTTTTAACTTCTGCCCATCTTTACCGGTAATGTCGATGCGGTTCAGGGCCCCCATCACGCCTTCAAAGCCGGTGGCATAGACGATGATATCTAGATCGTATTCCTGGTCGGAGCATTGGATACCCGCTTTTGAAATATTCTTGATCGGTGTGTCCGGAAGAGTGACAAGATGGACATTGGGTTGGTTGTAGCATTCAAAATATTTGGTTTCAAGAGGTACCCGGCGAGTGCCGAAACCATGGTTAGTCGGTATCAGTTTCTCCGCAAGCTCAGGATCATTTACCCGCCCGCGAATTTTGCGAGCGATAAATTCATTCAAGAAGGCGTTGGCTTTGAGATCGTTCATGATCTCCCGAAAGTTCCCCAGCCAGATACCGAATCCGGGTTTGTGATACAGATCTTCAAAAACGTCCTCGCGCTCTTCTTCGGTAACATCCCATATGGAACGTTCATTAAATTTGTGCTGAAAGCCACCAAAGGATTCTTTACATTCTTGGAACATCTCTGGGTAATTGGCTCTGATTTTCTCCATTTCATCCGCTTCTATGGGGCTGTTATTTAATGGCGCACACCATTCCGGTGCTAGCTGAAATATATAGAGTTCTTTTGCGGTTTTTGCTACTTCCTGTATGAATTGAACACCGGTTGCGCCGGTACCGATAACCCCTACTCGCTTCCCGCTGAAATCGTTGCCCCTGCCACCAAAACCATCCTTCGGGTATCGAGCGGTATGTGCCCACTCTCCCTCAAAACTATCAATGCCTGGGATATTGGGTAACTGCCAAGCTGACAGCGGGCCTGTAGCTGAAATAAGAAAAGTCGCGCTGGCCGTTGTACCGTCTTCTAGCTGTATGCCCCACTTTTTATCTGATTCATCCCAAGTCGCAGCGAGGACTTTGCTATCAAATTGAATATCATCTCGTAGGCTGAATTTATCGGCGATATAGTTTAAGTACTTTTCGGTTTCTGGTTGCGGTGAAAAGTGCTCGGTCCAGTCCCACTCCTTTAATACCTCTTCGGACCATGAATAACCATAGGTCTCGCTTTCAGAATCAAAGCGACATCCCGGGTATCTATTCCAGTACCAGGTGCCCCCCACGGCACTGCCTGTTTCATAAAGTTTTACTGAAAGCCCCAACTCTCGTAATGTGTGTAATTGATATAAACCCGTAACCCCTGCCCCGATAACGATGGCATCATATTGGTCTGACATTTTTTTCTCCTTTTTATATTTATCGACATTAAAAATTATCTGGACGGTGACCGTCTCTTGATAATAGTTATACACGTTAATGCCAATGGGTTTCAAGCTGCAGCTATTAGCAGACTATGCGAGACTCCCTTAGGACTAGCCATTAGTGACATCTGCGGTGCTAGTAGTAACGATTAGTGCGCTGGATACCCTACAATCTGACTATAAAGCACTCTGATCACCAAGGTCTGACATTAAATATTTCTCATATGATTATGATAAATCTAATTAATATGTTCTCATCTAAAATCTATGCTGAGTAAATTATTTATTAGCCTACAACTGTTTTTGGCATTCCTATCAAATAAGTCAGCTTTATTTTAGGAAATGGGATTATCGGAACAGGAATCCTACCCATTTCAAAATGATAATGTTCTGACTCCAGATCTTGGGTCAATTCTTTTAGCTCTTCAATTGAATAGGTTCTGAGACAAGATGCGAAACCATCCCAAGCCATGACTAAAGGGCAGAGAGGTATTACATAGGTAAAGAACAATCTCTTAAAGCTAAGATTGCCCACGAAAGGTGTAAACACCAAACCCGCAAAAAAAATACCAATTGGAATCGTGGCTACCATTAACAGGCTTCGTTCCTGTGCTTCAAATATGCCTATACCCCTATTTTTAGCCACGGCATCTTCTAGAATTTTCCTAGCATGCTCTGGTTTAAAATGATGAAAGCCGGTAAAAATAGTGCGAAAGCCCTTTAACTCTCCAGGAATATCAAACGCACTGGCTGAATGGGAATACCCTTTTATTTTTCCCGCACTTTCTTTTTCTATTTTTTCAAAAGCAGTCGTATTCGGGTATAAATCAGTAAGCAGTACTTGCGGTGCAATATCTGCCTTTGAGGCAACCTCATCAATCAACGAGGGCCAAGGACCTCCCCCGCCAGAACACATGTCTACAATTTGTGTCGCTTCGAGTTCATTAAGGGAGTCAACCAGGATATCAACGGTTACATCAAAAAAACCCAATAAGCGGGCCATGAATTGCAGGTGTTCAGTAATGTAATCCCGGAATACATCTGGACACCAGGGCTGGTCTTCCCATTCGAAGAGGTGTAAGCGTGACATGGTTTTACCTTAACATTTTCATTTAGTATACCGGCGGTATGCTTTGTAATTCTTATACGTTGTCCCCTCTTATTCAAGCACTAAATTTACCAACCTGTGATGCGTCAAATAATACATCGCGCATTTAAACAGCACTTTGTCATCGCTTGCCTTTTTAGCCGAGTCACGTAAAATTTTCAGCATGAAAGAAAACTCGAACTGATAAAACTGATAAAACTAGTTATAGACTTATATAGGTACAAAATATGGAAAGAGCTGACGTAGTCATCCTGGGTGGTGGGATAGGTGGATGTTCATTGGGTGCGAAACTGGCATCCACCGGTTTACAGATTTTGATACTTGAACGTGAAACGGATTTTACCGATAGAGTCCGGGGGGAGTGGATTGCTCCTTGGGGGGTGGTTGAGTTACAACGACTCGACTTATACGACAGGGTCATGGCAGCGGGAGGACATCATATAACGCGTCATATCCCCTATGACGAATTAGTGAGCCCAAAGGAAGCCGAGGCAACTGCGATGCCGCTAAACCTTGTTAAAGGCGTAGCAGGCCCGCTAGCAATCGAACATGTGGTTCTACAGAACTCAGCACTGGACAAAGCCATTGAATCTGGATGCAGTGTTAAACGGGGTGTGGCGAACATTGAAATAAAGCCTGGGAGTAATCCACGGGTAAGCTATGAACATGATGGCGGCAGCTTGCAATGCGATTGTCGATTAATCGTCGGTGCTGATGGGCGAACCTCTACCGTGCGACGCCAGTCGGGTCTTGAAATAGTAGAAGACCCAGTAGATCACCTCATCGCGGGATTGCTGGTAGACAACGCAGATGATTGGCCTGAGGATCTTGAGGCCGTAGGAAAATATGGCAATATGTACTATTTTATTTTCCCTCAGGGCAATGGCAAGATCCGGCTATACGCTGATTTTGACTTAGAGGATCGAGGCCGATTCACGGGTGAATCGGGTGCGAAGGAGATGCTTTCTGCATTTAACATGGCCTGCGTACCCAACTCTGGGGCAATATCAAAAGCAACGCCTATCGGACCCTGCCGCACATTTCCAAGCCAGGATGCCTGGGTTGATGACCCTTTTGTCGACGGCGTGGTGTTGATTGGCGATGCGGCAGGTTACAACGATCCCATACTGGGACAAGGGTTGTCGGTCACTCTTAGGGATACACGCATAGTGTCGGACTTGTTGATTGAACACACTGCTTGGCATCGTGACCTATTCATTCCATACGGTGTTGAAAGAAAAGAGCGGCTACGTCGGTTGCGGTTGTGCGCGCAATTTGTCACAACGATGAATGCTCGCTTTGGTTCTGAAGCAGAAGCCCGAAGAGTCAGAGCTAAACGACGTATCCGGCGCGACCCCACATTGCAATTAATTCAGCTAGCCGCATTTGTCGGCCCGGAGCAGGTTCAAGCTAAGTATTTTGAGCCTGGGTTTCAGGAAGCGCTGTTTAAATAGAACCTCTATTTATCGAAACCTCTCGAAAAGGAACGTTAACGAAGAATAATGTCATTTAATATTTCTTTCAAATTTAATCTGTGTCAAATAAAATCTGAATTACGAAATATTCTGGGTATACCTTTACAGGGGTTTAATTTCGAACCTACTAACAATGGAGTGTTTGTATGCGTAATATGGTGGTCTCTTTTTTCTCAGTTTGCGTTCTTTGGGTTGGATTAATTAATGCTACTGCGGCGATAACGGATGAACTAAGGGCTTGCGCACAACTGGTCAAGAAAGGCCTTAGGGAGATACCAGTAGAACGTGGCGATCGTTTTCTCGGAAAAGTACAAAAAGACACAGCATTGTGCCGCGGTGGAGAAACCGCTCTCAAATATCGAGATACACCCTGGGTCGACTGGTCGAACTATTGGGCCACTGGTGACGCATCTACAAAGAAAGAGGGTTCGAAAGCCAGAACACTTCTTGGTGAACACCTAAAACCAAATGGCCG
>JAESQG010000095.1 GCA_016765265.1 Pseudomonadales bacterium
CGGGGGATCTATACCCTTTCAGTTTATTTTTGGCTTGGGGCTAAAGCAGGCTGATACATCCATCAACCAATAATGATTTTACTTTCCCGATTTCATTTTCTCAACTAGGCGCACCAGTGTTGGCTCATCAGGAGTCCTAATATTGACTGTGGTGCGATCGATTAAATCCGCATAGCGATTTCTGAAGGATGTTGCGAGATTTTCAGGCTCTTCCACCACGGCAAAAGCATCCAGCATCTCATCGGTAATCAACTCTCCCATCGCATCCCACTCGCCTTGTTTAGATAGGCGGTTCAACTCATATTGCAAATCGCCCCAGCCCTCTATTTCAAGCACACCTCGATAGGCGGGCGTTGACCCGTAAAAAGCAATTCGGTTACGAGCCGCTTTTTTTGCTTTATCAAAAGAAACCTCATCATAACCTGTGACCATAAATCCGGGATATGAAATTTCAAAATCCTCTCGGCTCCGACCCGATTCCGCCAGTCCCTCTTTTATATTGGGAAGTGTGACTTCTTCAAGATAACGCTTTGTGGTAAAGGGGTGAATAATAATACCGTCAGCCACTTCCGCCGCAGTTCGAGTCATTTTAGGGCCTACCGCCGCAAGAAATACTTTAGGGGCACCAAATTCGGTGTTTCTTGGTGAAAACATGGGTGTCATTAAACTGTGATTATAAAACTCACCTTTGAAACTGAGTTTTTCACCCTCATACCAGCAAGCCCAAATGGCGCGCATTGCACTGATAAACTCCTTCATGCGTGCAGCAGGATGAGACCAGGGCATAGAAAACCGTTGGGTAATATGCGCTCTTACCTGAGAGCCTAACCCTAATATAAACCGCCCTTGAGAGTAGGCATTAAGATCGTGGGCTATATTGGCGAGGATCATCGGCGTTCGAGCAAATGCGACGGCTATAGAGGTCATCAATTCAATTTGTTGACTGTGTTCTGCCGCTAACAATAAGGGCATAAACGGATCTTGACTGGTCTCCGTCGTGGTGGCAGTGCTAAAACCGGTGGACTCCATAGACTCAATGGAGCGTGGCACTTTAGCAAGGTTTGTTGTTATTTCACTGTCTACTTTTATCAGCTTTTGTGAGGACATAGCGCACCTTTTTTATCTACTTATTAATCGAATTTATCGGTAACTAATCCATTGGCTAGCATCCGATACAAAACAAAAGTTAAGCGACACCATGACCAACGGCTAGGATTTTGCCGCACAGTATACCAGTTTTTCTTAGCACATCTTCATTTGCATAGCCGCCTCTTGCCATATTAGTATGACCCAAGATACTGGGGCGAAAAGGCGGTACTCAATAGCCCAAACAATCATAGACCTAGTTCGTAGGAGAACAATGTAATGGATAATAATGCAAGCGGTGAACAGCACGGTGCTTTAACTGATATTGTGGTTATCGATATGGCTAACCTGCTGGGTGAAATGGCAGGAAGGTCACTGGCCGATATGGGGGCAGAAGTCCTCAAGATCGAACCACCCCAAGGCACCGCCTCCCGCTTTCAACCACCCTTTGAAAAGGGCTTAGAGGACGATCCAGAAGGTTCACTTTATTGGGCAGCATTAGGGCGGGGCAAGCGTAGCATTGTTGTTGATCTGGCAAAGCAAACGGATCTCAGTCAGTTGAAGAAACTGATATCAACCGCAGATGTTTTAATCGAATCATTTGAACCCGGTTACATGAAAACTTTGGGCTTNGATTACNCNACGGTAAAAACCCTAAANCCCGCCTTAATTTACGTCTCAATTNCTCCTTTNGGTCAAACNGGNCCTGCAGCATTGGACCCCGCCACCAACCTTACTATTGAAGCCGCCTGTGGTCTGCTCAGTTTGCAAGGCGATGGCGACCGACCACCCGTACCCGTAGGATTTTCACAGGCCACCTTTCATGGAGGTTTAGTCGCCGCTGCCGATGTCGTCATTGCACTTAACGAGCGACAAAAGTCGGGACTTGGGCAACATCTCGATGTATCAACACAAACTGCCATGATGCTAACGATGATGAATGCAACCGGTTTCCCTCACGCTGAGGGTCGCGATATTCCCGGTTTTGGCATGGACCGTCATCTGCCCAAACCCGTCACCATACCCGGTCTCGAAGTGCCGGATTTACTGGCCGTAGCGGACGGTTACGTTACTAACATGATGGGCGGCATCGGTCCTTTGGTGCGCGCACTAGGCGAGATCATCTACTGGCGTGTAGAAGTTGAGGGCCCCTTACCCGAAAGCATACCGGAGATTGACTGGAACAAATGGCCACAAGAACGCAAAGCTAAGCGCATCACGATTGAACAAGTCAATGAAGGCGCCCAGATAGCCCTAAAATTTCTCAGCACTCGAAAAAAACAAGACATCTTCGATCGCGCGCTGACCCATGGAATGCTCAATGTTCCTATCTATACAACGGGTGACTTACTACACGACACACAGCTGGAAGCGCGTGAAGTTTGGCAAGAGATAAACGGCAAATCCTTCCCTAAACCTTGTATTCGNTTNTCGCACAGCGGTGCAGTGACCAATCAACCGGCNCCTAAACTTGGCGAAGCCCAGGCCTTACTNGANGNGCCTGCACGTACAATAGATGCCCCCATGGTTAAAACCACNCTTCGTGGTAAACCNTTTGCGGGAATAAAAGTGGCNGACTTTGCTTGGGTNGGTGTCGGCCCCATTATCTCAAAAGCACTCGCCGATAACGGTGCNACTGTNGTGCGAATCGAAACATCAAAGCGACTTGATGTACTACGCATGGCATCACCGTATTTCAAGCGCAAATTCAATGTTAATTCAAGTCAGTTTATGGCTAATTTTAATTCCTCCAAACTAGGAATGGCCCTAGATATGTCCACGGATGAAGGCTGTACCATCGCTAAAAAAATGGTGGATTGGGCCGATGTGGTGCTGGAAAGTTTTACACCCGGTACCGTGGAAAAATTTGGCTTGGACTGGAAAACGTTGAGTAAAGATAGACCCGATCTCATCATGCTAAGCACCTGTCTTTATGGCCAAACGGGTCCCCGACGACACTTTGGTGGTTTCGGCAATCAAGGTTCTGCTCTGTCCGGGGTACACAGCATTACTGGCTGGGCAGATCGCGCACCTATTGGCACCTATGGGGCCTATACGGATTTTATCACACCGCGGTTTGGCGCTCTCGCACTTGCCTCAGCATTGTATGAGCGCAACAAGACAGGCAAGGGACAATACGTGGATATCTCTCAGGTAGAAGCAGGAATCCAGTTTATTGAACCACTGATGCTTGACGCCTCCGTCAATGGAAATGTGGCAGAGGCCTANGGTCACGACAGCCTGACCGAGTGCCCNCACGGNGTATACCAAACNGCNGGNATGCAACGTTATGTGGCCATATCAATCGCGAATACAGCGCAATGGAGAGCACTCCATGATTTCGCAAAAACACAGAATTTTGCAGGGTTTAAGGACTTTAGCGATGCCCGTTATGATGCGGTGAAAGAACGCTTTGCCGCCAAAGAAAAGATCGAATCAGTCATGCGAGAATTCTGTGCTGGCAAACCTCCCTTTGCTTTTGTGGATCAATTACGTACCGCCGGAGTACCTGCGGCAGTAGTCATGCGCCCTAGCGATTTGTACGAAGATCCCCAGCTTATTCATCGTGGATATTTCGTTACGCTTGATCATGGATTTATGGGACCTATGCCCTATGATGGCTACCCTACTCTGTTCTCGGAAACGCCAGTGAAATTAAGCAAAGCGGCACCGACATTGGGGGAAGACACTCATCATGTGCTGAAAGAATTTTTACAACTTCCTGAACAAGAAATAACTCGCTTGAAAAAAGCGGGTGTATTTGTCTAAATACGAAAATAAAGCACCGAATATTAATATATTAATATTCGGTGCTTTATTTTCGTATTTAGACAAATACACCCGCTTT
>JAESQG010000096.1 GCA_016765265.1 Pseudomonadales bacterium
CCAGACATTCCGGTAAAACTACAAGGTGATCCGGCTCGCATCCGTCAGATACTTAATAATTTACTCTCAAACGCCTTTAAGTTCACCCAAGAGGGTTATGTGGTTGTCCAAGTAAAATTAATCCCTACGACCCCGAACGGTAATCAACTTGGCCGTAAGATAAGTAGCAATGAAAAGAACAATGAAAAGAACAATGAAAAGAACAATGAAAAGAGCAATGCCAATAATAGCGTAGTCAATATCCACTTCGAAGTAGCCGATACAGGAATCGGAATCAACCAGGCTAATCAAGACAAACTATTCGAATCCTTTAACCAAGCAGACACCTCCACCACTCGTAAGTTTGGAGGTACCGGCCTCGGCCTGACTATATGCAAAGAACTCACGGAGCTGATGCAGGGTAAGATTGGCGTCGATAGTATTGAAGGCCACAACTCCTGCTTTTGGTTCCAACTTCCTTTAGAAGTATCCACCAATACTGATCAAGGAACTTCGTATCTCGACACCCCCACGCCGACACGATCGAATATTTCCAATCAACGCATATTATTCTCTGCCGATAAAAAACTGACAGCGGATGGCGCAAAAGCCAATACAGAAGATAAAACCAGCGCAGCGGTAGATAGTCCTATTATCGATAATCGTGTTGATGATGATCGTGTTGATGATGATGATCGTGTTGATAATAATAATCCTGTTGATAATGCTATCGCTGATGTGGGGATTGCCGATAATCAGCTGCGAGTCCTGGTTGTGGAAGACAACGATATCAATATTAAAGTCATTCGTGGGTTTTTGAGCAACATGAACATCACGCCAGATGTCGCCATCAATGGTCGCCAAGGAGTCGAAAAATATGTCTCTGCCAAAAATCCTTATCAAGTCATTTTAATGGATTGTGAAATGCCTGAAATGGATGGCTTTGAAGCAACAAAAGCCATTCGCCAATGGGAAAAAGAAAGACAATTGCCCGAATGTCGAATTATCGCCTTAAGCGCCCATGCGGTTAATGATTTTCGCTCCCAATCGACGGCAGCGGGCATGAATGGTTTCCTCTCTAAACCACTAAAATTCGAACTATTACGGGCCGCCATCTCAGAAATGGCACCACAGTAAAGTACATGTGTAACGACGAGCCAATCTTAGTAAACGTATCGCATTTACCCCTACTCGCAAAAAACAGACCCTCTTCCCTGAAATATCGTAACATCCGACCAGGTGACCGTGGAAAATAAGCACTGAAATCACCTGGTTAGAACTTTTAGAGCTAAAATTGAGATGTTTTATAATTTTAAGTGCTCGAGTTAACAACATTGACGTTATTGACTTGGGTTTACCTTAATTGATGATAAGGTATAAGGCCAAAAGACATTACGGACAAGGAAGTTTCATATGTCATCACACCAAGCAAATAGTTTTGCAGTGCAAAATTATGCGGTAGATCAAGATNCTCCNCTCGAATCCACATCTCAAGAAAACTACCCTCTGTCAAAGCGNTGGTGGGCAGTTCTTACCAGTCCGATTATTATTTTTTCTTTTTTTATTGCAACTTACAGTTATGTTAAGGCAAACACTGCCGCTGAAATAATGGCGCTTAACAGCGTCAACATCCTCGTTCTCATCATCTGGTGCATCATCAGTTACCGCTCACTGAAGTCTCCATTTATTACCCTCTCCAAAAATGAAATTATCATTAAGGACTTTCTTGGCGGTCAAACCCAACTTGTTAACTGGGACGAAATTGATAATATTCACTATGACTCCAAACGACTTATTATCACCACCAAACGCAGCGAAAGCATTCCTATCCCAAAACGATTCTTAACTGAATATTATTATGAGGCTCTTTATTCGAGATTGCGAAATGAGTTAATTCAGAGAAAGTCTTCAGAGTATAAACTTGGCCGCTACGGTGTGGTCACAAATGGTTTCGATGCCTATGTTACCTATGATTGCTTTGGCACATTTCAGACGATTTCAGATCTCTCGAATTACCTGAAACAAAAAAAAG
Source organism: Pseudomonadales bacterium (assembly GCA_016765265.1). GTDB lineage: Bacteria > Pseudomonadota > Gammaproteobacteria > Pseudomonadales > DC-out160 > DC-out160. The sequence goes on from JAESQG010000096.1 coordinate 2,012, forward strand.
CGACCAGGTCCATACGACGAACTTACATTTGTATTAATGGTACGCGCAAACGTTTTATTTTTCGCATCACCGAAAGAAATTTAAATCGTGCTATTAATGATGCTCGCCAAACTCCCGCTATCAGCCTAGATGCGGATCGAGAACGGTAACAGGCCGCTTTCTGCTACGAAGAGAGTAATATTAGTATTGACTGTTTCTTTTCGTCTGAAAGTCCCCGGAATGCCGTCACCAGCCCCTGCTCAAGATGATTCAATTGAACTGCCATAGGATCACCAAAGCTCAAGCTATCATTGAAAATACCCAATTTACGCTGAGGATTAAGTTTCGCCAACATATTCCTCATTTCACTGGCGGCTATAGGGTCCACAACCGTATCAAAACTATGCTCAAGCCGACAGACAATTTCAGAGTTCATGCTTCGGCGAGCCCTTTTCGAAACTTCGCCAATACGCCGCCTCATTCCATCAGGTAAACGAACAATAAACTTATCTGCACTTTTACTGGGGGGAGTTCGAATTTCGTCCAATTTCACTGCCTTAATCTGTGTTTCTGAGGAAAGGACTTAAGGTATCGTTAAACGCAATGGAGTGCGATAATGGCATTTAGATATATCGCTATTTAATTGAATTTTCACTGGTTTATTTACATTTTTATGGCAAGTTGCAATCGATTCAGGGTGATATTTATATCATGTTAAGGTTTGCCCTGACTTAATCGAGCGGATTAACCTGCTCTTTTTTCGTGCAGCTGTTCAATGGATGCCACGACCTCTTTTAAATGGTTCTCAAAATCGTCAATCAAGCGTTCAAGATCTGGCTCTTTGTTCTTTAAGGCTTGTTCTAAATGTCGAGCCGCTTCACTCAGCCCCGCTGCAGCTAAATTTCCAGCACTCCCTTTGACCGTATGCGCTAATCGTTCTGCACTCTCAGCGTCTCTATTCTCCAACATGGATTTAATCTCGCTGGTTGCGGAGGAAAAGTTAGTAACAAACATTGAAGTCAAGCGTAAAAAAAGACCTTCCCGCCCTCCGATTAGATGAACAGCTTGCTTAATATCCATCCCTGGCATCTCATTTGGAAGGGCGACCTTCGAAGTAGTGATGGCTGCTCTATCACTGCTTTTCNTACGTTTATCATCAGATACATGTTGATTGATCACTTCAAATAAATAACCCACATCGATAGGCTTTGTGATAAAAGCATTCATGCCCACTTCAATGCATTTTTCTAGCTCTCCTTTAATCGCATTGGCTGTCATCGCGATAACAACACTCTCTTTTAATTTTTCATCTTGCCTAATTAGTTTAATTGCCTCGTGTCCTCCCATCACNGGCATTTGAATATCCATTAACACAAGGTCATAACTTGTTTCCGCCATTTTTTGTAGTGCCACGCGCCCATTTTCCGCGACATCCGACGTGATACCTTGATTTTTCAAAATATCCACCGCTAACTCTTGATTAAAACTATTGTCGTCCACTACCAGAATATGCACACCAGTATAAGAATCTAAGGTATCCGATCTCGCCACCTGCTTAGTCTCGATTTCTACCTCCAAATTTAGCAAGGTCTTTTGTAAGGCCAAAATAACCTGGCGTNGCTTTATTGGACTTTCAATCCACACCGGATCACTTACACGAGTTAAATCGAAATCACTATTTCTCTCACCTATGGATTTAGCAATGACGATGGGCTTACCAGTGGATACTAACGCTCCGCTCATAATAGTAGAGAACAAGCTTGCGTTCTCTTTGCCTGACCCCACTATAATGACTTCAGCGTCTAACAGTGAAAGCTGATCCAAATGNTCCGTGGGATCCTCCGTGTAGCAGTTTACTTTTATCCCGTAGGACCCCAAATATTTCACCANGGCTATTTGTTTATTTAGATTTGTTTCTAGATAACAAAGTTGCCGCCCNTGGAAATCAATATTTTCTAGCTCTAAGTAGTTAGTCCGAACTTCCGGATGACTTAAAAGTCTAACAGTGCAGTAGAAGACACTACCNACNCCNACTTCACTTTCAACGCCAATTTCCCCATCCATCATNTCTANCAGGGTCTTACTAATACTAAGNCCCAAGCCNGTACCGCCGTATTTTCGCGTAGTTGATTCATCAGCCTGNGAAAAGGCTGAAAACAACTTCTCGACTTTATCCTTCTCTATTCCAATACCACTGTCTTGAACCGAAAAACCGAGAAACACTTTGTCATCATTTAATGAATTAAGCTCAATATTAACGATGACATCACCCTGGGTGGTGAATTTAATTGCATTGCTGACCAAGTTAATGAGAATTTGTTTTATGCGCAGAGAATCTCCCATTAACGCCGTTGGGATTAACGGATCGACACAAAAGCTAAGCCCGAGACCTTTATCCTCAATTCGATCACTAAACAGATCGTTAATCGCTTCCAGTTCTGCACGAATATCGAATTGGCTAATGTCCAATTCCAGTTTGCCTGCTTCTATTTTTGTAAAATCCAGAATGTCATTTATTAATTCAAGCAATGAGGATGCGGATAACTTAATCTTATTAACGTAATTAGCCTGCAATGGCGTCAACACCGTTTCTTCCACCAAGCCAGAGAAACCCAAAATGGAATTCATNGGTGTTCGCATCTCGTGAGACATATTAGCTAGAAACATACTCTTAGATTCATTTGCTCGTTCTGCCTCCTCTTTTGCCTTATGAAGTTCCACTCTGGTTTGTGTAAGCTCGGTGACATCAATACCATATACCTGAACTACAACCGGCGTGGATTCCAGCACTGGATGAAAATTCCAAATCATCGACCGATCGTCAATTTGAGATTCTTTGTTGGTCAGGGTTTTCCCCTCGCGAATACACTCAGCAACAATAGACTCAACATCAGCTGGCAACGCCATAGGCCTACCATCATNATTAAAACCGTATTCAACCATCAAAGTCGTCATTTCAGGATTAGCGAATTCGATGCCACAATCTTCATTGAGCTCCAAAATGGGTGATGGATTTAACTCTGCAAATAAGGCTAAACGCTTGGCCTCCACATCACCAACACTGGCACCGGAAATCTCTGTGAAACTAATCACAACTTCTTCACTATCTGAAATATTGGATATTACTTTCGTCACATCAACATTGACATAGTTACCCGTACAGGTAATCCACCAAGCTTCCAAGGAAGCGCCGTCTTCAGCATTAATAATTAGATTTTCGATTGGACATTCATCCCCCGTATGCTGATAATCAGCAGCATTGGAACAAAGTAAACTGTGTACGGGTGCCCCCAATACTAACGCCTCTTCATGCTCTAGAATTCTTTCTGCGGAAGGGTTCAGAGCTGTTACATCNCCGTACTTGTCNACTATGATTAAGCCCTCTGGCCAAACACGCAATAAGGCGGCGTTATATTGCTTAAATCCTTTTCCTGATTCTATGGGCATCAGTAATCCTCACCGATATTCAAAATACCTGCAGGGTCTATTTTAGAATCACGAGGATCAATCACNGNATCAATTTTTAAATGAATATCGCGNTGTTGACTNGCTAGCTTNACCACCTTTGGCTTNGGCTTGGGGCTACCGGATTTCTCATAGTAAATTTTTACAATAGGAGCTAAAGGTTCTTCGCGATTGACCTCAATGACAACCCCCTTCTCACCATTATCCAACAGCACACCACTACCCAGGGGATATACTCCCATAGATCTTGCCAATACGGTTGTTAAAGTCTGATCGAACACTCCTTGTTTGCCTAGTTTATATGTTTTTGAAACGGCATTAGCAGCCACCATACCTGGGCATTCCCCGATACCATGGACAAACTCATCATAGGTATCACAAACTGTTAAAATACGCGCTAGAAAATGGATATCCTTAAGTTGTAGCTGCTCTGGATAGCCAGAGCCATCCCCCAACTCATGATGCTGATGAACAATCATTTTCGTGGTTTCGGAAATATTGGTACTAGTAGCGAGTATTTTCTCCAAAACAGGTAGGTGCTGTTCCACTAATTTACTTTCTGCTTTGCTGTATTTTTTCCCTTTCCCAAACAAATTACTTGGTAATTTAGACCATCCACTATCATGGAGCATGGCAGCCAGCGCTAGAGATTCTGTATCACTATCGGATATCCCCAACTCCTTAGCAATCAGTAGCGAAAGAGTAAATACACCAAAGGTGTGCGCTACTAACTTACTATCTCTTCGCCCCTGAAGCATTAGAGTTAACAAAGCCTGATTATTTCGTCGCAAACTTTCAATGGTTTTGTCGATGACAGGCGACATCATTTCTACGTCAATTGGGCCGCCATTTTCCACCTGGCGATTAAGATAACTTACGGCAATACCCACTTCTCTTTTTACTTTGGCAGCCACTTTCATTTCTTCTTGCAAACTAGTTGGAGCAGTTGGAATAATTGGAATAGTTGGAATAGTTGGAATAGTTGGAATAGTTGGAGCAGTAGGAATAGTTGCGGGCTCATCCTCTACCACGGACGAGTCACTAATTTTTTCCTCCACTTTAGTTTCGACCACTGACGCCACTTGAGTAAGACCTTCTTTAACATCCTGCCCTCTATCTAAGTCAATCAGTACTCTTTTGACTCCCGCTTTTTTTAACAGCTTGATATCCTCTACCTTCGAAATTAGCCGCTTATGACGAAAAAAAGGACTTTTAATCCACGAAACATCCAGTTCAGCAATGAACATTCCCATTTTCAATTCATCAATATTGATACGTTTGGTCGTCATGGTTTAACCGTTAATTTTTACACCAATTAGCTAATTCGAATGCTAGTATTCAACTCGAAACAGATCTCCATCATAAAACTATAGCCTAATACTCGCGTAAAACATGATCCAATTTAAGGTCTAATAGCTAAAAAAACGTCTTGGTTCTCACCGCAACGTTTCTTCAATCAGGACAATTGTTTGTCTGCTATAGGATTAACCTAGAGAATAGGTTTAACCCAAAGCTTGTTTAACCCAAAGCTTGTCGCCTCCTTATTTAACCTTCACTAATAACTCCTCGCCGGCCAGTTCTATTAGATAATCACCTCTGTGCTCCGGCGCAAACCATTCTAAGGAATAAACGCCGTCATCCGCTAATTGATCAGTA